>NZ_JBHSFP010000024.1:0-141310 GCF_042654065.1 Sphaerisporangium dianthi
AAGCTCAAGCAGTGGCGAGCCATCGCCACCCGCTTCGACAAACTCGCCAGCCGCTACCTAGCCGGCGCCACCATCGGCTGCCTGATGCTCTGGCTCCGCCACCGCGAATTGTCAGACACGCCCTAGCTCACACCGTGGCAATCGCGGACTCCGGTGCATCCGCCATGTCCGGGACGAGCACCAACAAACTTCTCCGCCGTCGCATCTTGGGTATCGGGTGGCCGGGAGTGAGGTGACACCTTGCTTCGAAGATCTTGAACCGACTACAGATGGCGCAAGGCCCGGGACGCGGGAGCGTTGAACGCCCTGGCCGCTAGGCCGTCCGGTCCCAAGCCGCGCAAGAGCGAGACCGACAAGGAGAACGAGCGCTTGCGTGAGCGCGCCGCGAAGCTGGAACGGGAACTGGCCAGGGCCAAGGCCGCGCTGGACATCACGGAAAGAGCGCACGGAGACCGACGTGCCGCGCAAGAAGTGATCGATGAGGCGCTCGCCCGGCTGGAGCCGGTGGTGGGCATCACGCAGCCTGCGCGCTGATGGCTATGTCGCGGGCCACGGTGAGCTCAAGGCCCAGATCCGGGAGCTCGAGCTGGAGCGCGACATCCTGTGCCGGGGAGATGAACTGGTGAGCCGTTTCCAGTTCGTCTCCGACCATCGGGACACCTTAGGGGTGAAACGGCTGTGCCTGGTGCTAGCGGTGTCGCGATCCGACTTCTATCGGTGGCTCCCGGCTTCTATCGGTGGCTCAAGGCGGCGCTGGCCATAGCGGAGCGCGCCGCAGCCGATGCCGCGCTGGCCGGATCAAGCGGATCCACGGCGAGTTCGACGGTACCTACGACAGCCCTCGCGTCACCGTCGAGCTGCGCGCCAATGGGCGGCGGATCAACCGCAAGCGGGTGACGCGGGTGATGCGTGTCTTCGGCATCGCCGGGGTGCGGTTGCGCAGGCAGGTACGCACCAGCGTGCCTGGCCGTCGCACCAGAAGGTGCCTGACCTGCTCCAGCGTGACTTCACCGCGCCTGCCCCGGCTGGCGCTACATCGGCGACATCACCTACCCGCCGCTGGCCGACGGTGGTTTCCTCTACCTGGCGACCGTGTTGGACTTGTACTCACGCCGGTTGGCGGCTTGTTCGACCGCTGATCACATGCGCACTGAACTGGTCGCCGACGCGCTACGAGCCGCCCAAGCCACCTGCGGCGGCCGGGGCGATCTTTCACTTCGATCACGGGGAGCAATACAGCTCCGCCGAGTTCGCCATCCTGTGCCGGCAACTGGGGGTGCGCCAGTCGATGGGTGCGGTCGGCAGCAGCTCCGACAATGTCGCGGCCGAGGCGTTCAACGCCACCAACCCTCAACGCGAGATCCTGCAGGGCGCCCGGCACTGACCCACCGCTCACGCCGCCCGCCTGGCCATCTTCCGATGGATCAACACCCGAAGGAGACACTCCGCGCTCGGCTACCTCAGCCCTACCGAGTACGAGCAGCGCACCACGGAAGGAAACGCCGGTCGCTTATCCGGCAGGGCAGACAGGCAGCCGCGACCGACCTGGTACGGCTCGCGATCACTACGGTGGCGCCGGATAGCCAGGTCCGCTGCGCTCAACGACGCCACCGAGGCGTCAACCCCATTTTTCAAGATCGCATATATCCATCGGCGCCGATTTCCGCGCCCCAGCCGAAGGCCGCCTAAAGATCGTCACCCGGATCGCCGACTTCCATTACCCTCGGCCGCCGACACAGTACCGCTCCTTTACGAGACGCAAATGATGAATGCTCGAATGGCAGCCAGGACCAGGCTTCAGAGACCATCGCCGCATAACCGAGTCTCCACGGCTCAGGGGCTTGTCACACTCAAGTCGATAGTCCTATTCGCCGGAGCCCGTGGGTACTGTGGCGGTACTTGCTAACTCACGTCAACAATCGCTTGAGCTGGCCGACTTCTGTCTCGGGTCACAAAGGTGACGAGCTTGCCATCTGCTGGAACCGCCGATGGAGGCAGCATGAGGCGGAATGCCATCACAACCTTCCCTGGATCAATCGGCTCCCCTGTCTTCGGAAGGACCGCGTCTCGGGGCACCATCGGATAAAGCAACAGCCCTCCCAGCTTTGATTCAGGCTGCCTAACGATATACTCAACCGCTTCGCGATCCTCTACTGTGGTCTTGACCTCTAGATGATCGTTTGCTACGCCACGAATATGCAAGCTAAAGGGGCCAAGGCCCGCGATGCTTGCGACTCTGGCAAGGTTCTTAAGCTGCGGGACAACCACAAGCCACCCCTCAAGCTGTTGAGCGCCGAGAGACCGCAGCCAGGCAAGATCAGCCCTGAAACACTCCTCGTTGTCCCACACCAGACGGCCCAACGCGTCTAGCACCTCACCATGCGTAACATTGCAGCTCCACGCCTTAAACGACCGACCCGCATGACTGAGGACCTTTAACGGCTCCGCCGTGGCCGACGTAAGAATAGGAAGGAACGCATCCGTGTTGGCGGTCAAACTCTTCCTGTCATTGATGCTGGGATAGCCCGTCGGCTCCTTGTTCGGGGTTCGCCGTTCGGCAAGGACCGCATTATAGCGCTTGTTGGCCGCAGTAGGCTTCATTTTTTCAAGGTGAGACGCAACAAGAGGTGGAACCTGCGCGGGTGTCACCTGAGGCTTTCCGTTTACAAATGCCGCATACTGGCGCAACTCATCACGAAAGTACTCTTCGTCCCGACAAATCGCCTCGAAACCTTCGTATAGTTCTGATGTGATGTAGAGGCGAACGAGGTCACGGTAACCAGCCCTGTAACCGAACCATCGTCCCATCTGCATAAGCGTGTCCGCCTGCTTAGTCATTCGACGGTAGTAGGAAACGGTCAGCCCCTCAACCGTGAAGCCACGAGCGAGTTTGTTCCCACCGAGCAATATACGCCACACTGACTGCTGTTCGAAATCGATGTCCTCGCCTTCGATCTTGTCGGAATTCACAACGAGAACTGGGTTCCCAGTCTGACCAATACGAGCGATGGAGTGAGCAACATGGGGTGCCAATGTCGCGTAGTCGACAGGGAATGGAAGGCCTTCCGCACGAGCCCATGAAACGGGAAGAATATTGGTCTCGAAGAGTCGGCGAAGACGTTCACTGGCGGATCCTGAAAAGTATCCAGCACCGTGCCACATCCTGCGTACGCGTTCAGCCTGTTCTGCGTGGGCTGATGTCTTCATCGCGTGATGGACGAGCATGGTGTGGTGGCGATAAGGTCCCGCACCATGGGCTTCGCGGTAGAGCTTAACCGCTCCGGTAAGAACAAAGGTATCCATAGCCTCTAGCAGCTTGGAATCGTCCTCTTGATCGTCCGGCTTGAGCAGGTGAACATGAGCCTTTTGATTCGAGTTGGCGACAGTCCGCTCCTCTTCTGGCACGTCCGAATCGATGTCATGGAAGCTCTTCGCTCCCATGTACTCCAGCGCGCGAGGGAGTGAGATCAAAAAATCCTTAGGGAATATATCTTCAGCATCACTTGGATCGACGAAAACGTTGGCAAAAGGCGTTGCCGTATAACCCACGTATTGAGCACGCGGGAGCATTCCCAGCAATTGTGCGATCAGTTGGTTGATCGCCGAGCGTTCCTTTCTGCCGGCCTTCCAGTTCTTAGGGTTACTCGTGTTGACTGATGCCTGGTCAGACTCGTCATCCACGATAAGGACGGGTACATCCTCCATTCTCGCCGCGCTCTTCTTTAGGTCGCGGACCAGTTTCGTGAGGACTGAGCCATTCTTTTTAACGACAGCTACTCTAGCGTCGCTACTAAACAAGTTAACTGGATCGTAGACCGGCCTAGTTTCGTCCTTCCGAGGAAAGTCGAGTGCGGTTATTCCCTGCTGGAGACTTTTGTAGTCGCCACGCTGTGTCGTCAGACGATGGATGTTGGGACGTCCCGCCTCCCGCGGTCGAGAGCCGTGGCGAACGAACTTACCTGAAATCCAATCGGCCTCTCCCTGATAGTCAACCCCATCGAGCGCTTCAGCGTCATCCGGATCGATACCTCCGAGGATATTCTCCACTCCGACCAGTTCCATGTCGAGGCGTCGCTGAGTTTGCGCGCGTAGAAGATCAGTTGTTCCTGTGAGAACAATAACTAGCCGGTAGCCGACATCGATAGCCTTTGCTAGCACTCCTGTGAAATTTGCGGTCTTACCACTCTGTACATAGCCAATCACTAACCCTTTGGCCTGGTACACTTCCCGCTGCGTTGGATCGGCAAGACGCTCGACAACTCGGTCGCTGGCGATATCGAGCGATGAGATTGCTTCGGGCGTCCAACCTTTTACCTTAAGATAATCGGCGTAGTGCTTCCAGTAATAGGCATGCTTGTTGCGAATCTCGCTGGTATACCACGGGGTCCACTCGGGCGCGATTACGGTCGGAAGATCGATGCCAGCGATGGGGAAGAGTTCATCGAAAAGCGCAGCAGTCTCCTCATTAAGCTTCAGACGCCCAATGATGACGTTACGGCGAGCCACAGTATTGGCAGGGCTTCCCTCTGCCCAAGCCGGGCCAACGGCGTTGTCCCATGTTGCAGTCCGAGTGCGAAGTTCCATACGAAGTGGATCGTTTGGCCCAGCGTCGCGAAGATAGGCGTGAAGCGTCCCGTCGCTGGCCGATAGTCCGGTATCCGCAGCGAGAAACTGCGCGGCTGAGTGCAGATCGCGTGGCCCGCTACGGTGCATCGAGTCTAGTGCGGCAAGGTAAGCGTCAGCCAATAGAGATCCCAAGACATGCCTCCGCGCGCAGGGTTGCGAAGAAGAATTCGTAGGTAGAGGATCCACCAGTGGCACGGAAAAGGTCAAGCCGGTCGCGGATCTCAGGCATCTCGGGATGGTATCGGAAGAGACAAGGAGGCACATCTCCGACGGCGAAGACCTTGACTCGTGGACCCCGCTGCGCGAGCACGACTGTGCCGATTTCAGCGGGTTTCATGCAATTGTAGGATGATGTTGCCCCGGTCTTGTGGACACCTGATCGCTTGGGACGATGTGTCCCGAGAGGAGTTCACAAGTGCCGATGTCACGTCCGCCGTACCCACCGGAGTTCCGGCGGCAGATGGTGGAGCTGGTCCGCGCCGGCCGGACGCCGGAGGAGTTGGCCAAGGAGTTCGAGCCGACCGCGCAGTCGATCCGTAACTGGGTGGTCCAGGCCGACCTCGATGAGGGCCGCCGCGACGATGGCCTGACCAGCGCCGAGAAGCAGGAGCTGGTCCGGCTGCGGCGGGAGGTCCGTCAGCTGCGGGAAGAGCGGGAGATCCTGAGAAAGGCCGCGGTTTTCTTCGCCCGGGAGACGGATCGGCCGAGATGAAGTACCGGCTGATCGACGCGGAGAAGACACGCTACGGCGTCTCCCTTTTGGCCCGGGTGCTGGGTGTGTCGCGCCAGGGCTACTACGCCTGGAAGAACCGTGGCCCCTCTCACCGGGCCCGGCAGGATGAAGCCCTGACCGAGACGATCACCAAGATCCACGCTGGATCCCGGGGAACATACGGATCCCCGCGTGTGCATGCCGAGCTGCGCCAGGAGTTCGGGGTGATTATCGGGCGCAAGCGGGTGGCCCGGCTGATGCGCGCCACCCGGCTTGAAGGGGTGCATCGGCGCCGCCGGCGTGGGCTGACCCGCCGCGACCCCACGGCGAGTTTGGCTGAGGATCTGGTGAGGCGGGACTTCACCGCTGCGGCACCGAACCGGATGTGGACGGCCGACATCACCTACGTGCCGACCGACCAGGGGTGGCTGTATCTGGCGGTGGTGCTGGATGTGTTCTCCCGGCGGATCGTCGGGTGGGCGATGGCCGACCACATGCGCACCGAGTTGGTCATCGACGCCCTGGAAATGGCGATCTGGAACCGCCGGCCCGCACCCGGCCTCATTCACCACAGCAATCAGGGAAGTCAACTTGGGTTCAAGGAGTCGTCGCAACACTGCTGTTGAGCAGCGAGTTTAGATGATCGTCGAGGGCTTCTGCCGGTGTCTTCCATCCGAGGGTCTTGCGGGGCCTGGTGTTGAGTGTGAGCGCGACGGCCGCCAGCTGTTCGGCGTCCCATCGTGACAGGTCGGTGCCCTTGGGGAAGTACTGGCGCAGCAGGCCGTTGGTGTTTTCGTTGGTGCCACGCTGCCAGGGACTGTGGGGGTCGGCGAAGTAGACCTGCACGCCGGTGTCGATGCGTAGTTGCACATGCTGGGCCAACTCCTTGCCGCGATCCCAGGTCAGCGAGCGGCGGAGCTGCCCGGGCAACGTGGTGATCGTCTTGGCGATCGCGTCCCGCACGGCTTCGGCGCCGCGGCCGGCCAATGCTGGGCCATTCTTCAATCGTTCCGCAACGCCGTAGCCCTCCATCGGGGGCAGGTGCAGCAACACGGTGAACCGTGTCGTGCGCTCCACCAGAGTTCCGATCGCGGAGCGGTTGGTGCCGATGATGAGGTCGCCTTCCCAATGGCCTGGGACGGCGCGGTCCTCTGCCTCAGCAGGCCGCTGACTGATCACCACGTCCGGGGTGACATGGCCGCCGGCCTTACGCCGGCTGCGGGCGCGGGGGACACGCAGCGCACGACCGGTGCGCAGGCAGGCGACCAGCTCGCGTTTGAGCGCTCCGCGGCCTTGGATGAACAGGGCCTGGTAGATCGCCTCGTGCGAGATGCGCATGGACTCATCATCGGGGAAGTCCACCTTGAGCCGGTTGGATATCTGCTCAGGACTCCACGACAGCGCCCACCGGCGGTCTTGACGCCGGGGCTTGTTCCGGCCCTTCCAGGCTGAGGTCCGCGGACCGGCTACCGGTCTACCGGCCGGCCCCTGGAGCCGGCCGGCCAGCCGGGCCTGCACGTACTCCCGTAGCTGGGCATTGGCCACCAGTTTCGGCGTCTTGGGGCGCCGCGCCATCAGCTCGGCCTTCCACTGCGCGATCGATGCCCGGTAATCCAGGCGGCCACCTCGCGTGGCGGCGTTGCGCCGCAGTTCCCGCGAGATGGTCGAGGGCGACCGGCCCAGGCATCGCGCGATCTCGCGAACCCCTCTGTGCTGAGCCTTGAGCAGGGCGATCTCCTCCCGCTCGGTGAACGACAGGTACCTGCCTGATGGCGGACTGAGTTCGATCAACGGCATGCCGCCACCCTCGCGGAACCACCGAGACCCGACCGGCCCCGACACGCCGCAGGCCAGGGCGGCATCCTCGCTGGTCAGGCCCTCTGCGATCTTCCTCCAGAACGCTCGCTCCACGTCCCGATGGATCGGAGGCCGTCCCGGTGACCGCATCGCCGGCCGCCCGGTGCGCGTTGTCATCCACCCCGCTGGTCTGCCCATGCAACACCTCCGGATCAAGGTATTGCGACGACCGGTTGAATCCGCCCAATATACGTCGCTGTCGTTCAGCCAGCGGTGCAGGTCAGCAGGCATCCGCACGTCGACCGGCACGGTCGCGGAGCCCAGGCCAAGGCCGCCTGCTTCGACTTCATCGAAGGGTTCTACAACCCCCGCCGCCGTCACTCGACGCTGGGCATGCTCAGCCCCGCCGAGTACGAACGGGTTGCGTCCACGGAGGTGGTGTACGAGTTTCCGCTGGTAGTCAGCGTGGCGTCGTGAAATGAGGACGGCCATCGCGTGATCCTTCGTGATTGCGAGATCAAGATCGAAGGAGAAAGCGATGGCCGTGAACGACAGTGTGGACCCCGAGTCCTGGCTGGCGAAGCAGATCCAGACGCAAGATCCGGATCTGTTGCGATCCATGGTGAAGACCATGGCCGAAGCGTTGATGTCGGCTGAGGCCGACAGCCGCCGCGGTGCCGGCTACGGCGAACGCAGCGAGGAACGCACCAACTCCCGTAACGGGTACCGCAGCCGGGACTGGGACACCCGGGCCGGGACCATCCAGCTGGCCATCCCCAAACTACGGCAGGGCTCCTACTTCCCCGACTGGCTGCTGGAACGCCGCCGCCGGGCCGAGCAGGCATTGATCAGCGTGGTGGCGACCTCCTACCTGCTGGGCGTCTCCACCCGGCGGGTGGACAAGCTGGTCGAGCAACTCGGTATCACCGGGATCTCCAAAAGCCAGGTCTCGGCGATGGCCAAGACCCTGGACGCCCAGGTGGAGGCGTTCCGCACCCGCACCCTGGACGCCGGCCCCCACACCTTCCTGTGGCTGGACGCCCTGACCCAGAAGGTCCGTGAGGGCGGTCGGATCATCAACGTGCACGTCCTGGTCGCCACCGCCGTCAACACCAATGGGCAACGGGAGATCCTCGGGCTGGAGGTCACCTCGCGCGAAGACGGCGCCGGCTGGCTGGCCTTCCTGCGCGGCCTGGTCGCCCGCGGCCTGTCCGACGCCCACGCCGGGCTGGTGGACGCCATCGGCGCCTGCCTGCCGGGCGCGTCCTGGCAGCGCTGCCGCACCCACTACCTGCGCAACCTGCTCACCTGCGTCCCCAAATCCGCCCAGCCCTGGGTCGCCACCCTGGTGCGCACCATCTTCGACCAAGACACCCCCGAAGCCGTGGCCGCACAACACCAGTGGGTCATCGACGCGCTGGCCGGCAAATACCCCGCCGCCGCCGATCACCTGGAGGCCTCCCAACCCGACCTGCTGGCCTTCGCCGCCTTCCCCCGGGAAATCTGGAAGCAGATCTGGTCCAACAATCCCCAAGAACGGCTGAACAAGGAGATCCGCCGCCGCACCGATGTCGTCGGCATCTTCCCCGACCGACCCGCGATCATCCGCCTGGTGGGCGCCGTGCTGTCAGAACAGACCGACGAGTGGAGCGAGCGCCGCCGCTACATGGGCGTAGAGGTCCTGGGCCAAAGCACGCCTCAAACTGATCGACAACGACACACCGATCACAAACCAGCTCCCCGAGACCCTCACCGCTTAACCTGCAGAAACGGATTACGCGAAGGCTGACTCATACACCACTTCGCTGGACGTGACCTCGGCTTAATCCCGGAGGAGCCTCGGCGGCATACACCGCATGCAGGATCGTCATCCCGTCTTGGCCGACACCCAGCGTCTAGGCGGCCAGCTCTTCTTAGCTGCGGGGCAGCCGGTCATAGCGGATCGGACGCCCATACCTGTTCGCCCACTCCCGCGTGATCAGCCCGGCCAGCCACTCCCCATCGGCGGCGGCCAGCTCCTCCAGCGCGGCCCGCAGCGTCTCACCGACCAGCACCAGGTTCAGCCGGCGGACCGCGGCCAGCACATGGGTGGAATCGCTTCGCACCCGCCCACGCCGGTTGACCAGCCCGGCCAGCCTTGAGCAGGTCCAATACCTTACGTCGGAACTCGGGGGGATAGCTCCTGGGCATGCTGACCTCTCTTGAGAGTGCAGGCATGCAGGTCAACCAAAGTAACTTCACGAAAGCCGGGGAACATCACTCCATCAATCCCGGCGCGGTTCACTCTGCGACTGGCGACATCACGGTAATATGGGCTCACTGCCCACTTCGTGCCGCAGCGGTCAGGATCTCCTGCCAAAGCTGAATATTGTCCTTATCACCTGGCCCCGTGCGCTCGCCATGAAATAGGTTCTCCATCAGTAGGTAGAGCAGCGCTTTTAGTAGCGGAGCATCGTTGACGCTTCGCCGTTCACCTACGGAATTTGGCCGGTACGCCTGATTAAGCCAGAGCGTCCGGGCTTGCTTATCGACCTCAAACATTGAGTCATCGTCGAAGCGACGCCACTTGATGTTGAGAGGCTCTTCCCGCTCTAGGATGGGGACTTCACCTTCGATCGCACCGCGAAGCATAGGAGTGAAACCCTTACCGGGCGGGAACATCGGAGTCCGTTTACGGTTTCGCTGTCGCGATTCTCGATATGCCTGCTCGGCGTCCGTGAAGTATTGTGTGAAATCGCTGGCATCCTCGGCCCTGGCTTGCTCGACCAAAGCACCGAACTCAGGTCCGACCAAAACTCGCGACTTCTCGGGGTTCATGCGGAATAGTCCGACGATGTCGTCGTTAATATCGATAGCGACCCGAGCTAGCTGAAGCGTCTTGTCAGGCGTGTGGACGCCATCCCAACCTCCCCCCGCCTGCAGCAGCCGATCGTTCCTGTAGAAGTACAGGCCCTGGCGCTCCGCAGGGTCACCGCTTAATGTGAATTGCGGCAGCTTGGATCGTCCGGGCCAGAGATGGCACACAAAACTGATCTTAACCCCAGTCGAGCTCACAGCAACCAGCTCTTTGGGGTAGGCGCTGTTACTTGACCTGAGGTAGCCGAAAGGATTCAGCGCTTCGACATCGAACCGCGGACCCGGCACGTTGATGTCGACATCCTCCACGTCCATGGATACGTGGACCCGGCCCGCTTCTAGAATGCGATGGAAGACCAAGCCAAGGTGATTGCGGGTTTCACTTACTGTCTGGCTGATGAACTTCTCGACACGTATCGGATCATCAGTCAAGGGGAAGCCAGTGATGTTATCCCATCGAATCACGGTTCCCGTACCCGCGTCCGGGATGCCCCATCCCCTGTCGAACTCATCCGCACAGAAGTCAGTCGGCACAATATCGCAATGGAATCCTCTGCGATCGCCGTCGAGTTCCCATCGGCGGCCCACGGCCATAGCTGCACTTGTCTTAGAAATCACAGTTAGGCTGCGTGCCTGACTGAACGAGGCAGCCTTCATGCCAATACCGAATCGGCCAAGATCGTTAGCTCCGTACACGCGTCGACCTCCCACCGTCATTGCTGTGTCGATCGCAGAGGTGCCCATTCCGTGGCCGTTGTCCACTACGTACAGGCCATGCAATCGACCAGTTCGCCGAATGAAGCGAATTAAGACATGCGAAGCGTTTGCGTCAATCGAGTTGTCCACGATGTCGGCAAGCGCGGTGGCTAGGGAGTGGTTTCGCCCGAGGCCGTCGAGCGCCCGCGGATCCGGAGGCAGCTCGATGGAACCGCTCGTCGGCACCTGCTCAGGCCACGTCGACATACTGCAATCCCCCTGTACACCCGCGCGGAGTCCTGTAGTGAGAAGGGCTCATAAGACGACCAAACCTGGAACGATTCTTACGCAATAGGACGCGTCCGGGTGGCGTCTAATCGTAAGACCATCAGACGTGACACATGCTGTGGTGCTGGAATTGGACGCTTCGATACGCGATTGTACGCCCGCCTCCATGCACCGCCTCCTGGACGAGACCCGTGCCATTCCCACTCGAACGGCTTGCCCCAAGGGTAGCGCGTACTTGCAAGCTACTGGTCGCGAGCTGAGCCATTATCCTGACCCGCTCTGCAGAGGAGTGTACCAATCTCCCTCGCTTTGCAACTTTCGGCCAGCTATGTGCCTGACTCCGTCAGCTCAACAGCTGAAGATCTTCTAGGAAACAGATCAGTCGGGCATAAGATCAGTATCAACCGATCCAAACATTTCATTGAAGGCACCTGCCTCAACCGGGCCGAGTTCTGTCGGATCGTACAGCCAGTAGTTATTACCCTCCTTCTCCAAAGTGCCCGTAATCCGCAAGAGATCACCTTCTTTATGAGCAGAAATTGCGTGTTCATAATCTGCCCTGGAAAGTCGAACTCGTACTCGAGATACAGCGACACCGTAGATGACGTTGAGGATGATGGTCCCATGCTGTCCAAGTCTGGGACGGCTGAGATTGGTGACCGTTCCCACAATCACGACCGTACGGCGCGGCTCGGTTGTCGCGAGTCGGGAACTAGCCCTCTCTAAAGCAGGTAGATCATCTGGAATGAAGTCCATTTTCCAGGTACTGCCAGACAATGCCGGTGGCCGACCAACCGGAGACCAGATCACCGATACTCGTGCACCGTCAGAATCCTTGACGAGAGCAGACAGAGCACGTGTTAGCTCGCAGGAAATTCCATGGACTATCCCTGCGTCGAATCCCGAAAGTGATCCAGTACTCGTAAAATGATCCACACTCTCTCTTGTAGCGATTAGGGACGAAGTCAATCGCTCCATTACGTCTCTGCCGGTCGTTGTCCCACTAAGGCTTGATTCGATCTCTCTACTAGCCCCTTCAGTTTCTCGAATCTGCCCGACTGGCGTATAGGCCGTGACTACGTAGCTCCCGACCTGAGTCTGCCCCATTAGCACTTTTTCAAGATATTCGCGGGCAAACTTCCACTCCCTTTGACCGTGGTAGGCCGAAGGGTGTCGAGCAGCCTTAGCTGCCGCAACGAGTATCTGCTTCGCGGAAGCAATCATGGCTTCTCCATGGAGCCATGGAATCAAACCGCGAACTACGTGTGGTTCTTTTTGCCACTGAACCTCATCGCCGGGAGCGCGGAGTCTAGAGACCACCCTCTGCGCACCGGCAAGTCGTGATCGCTCAAGAGACGACAGCGCCTCTTCGAGAAGGTCGATATAGTCGTCACGCGTGCGATCAAGAGGAACGAGGACCGACAATAGCTCGTCGTCTTCCCGTACCGCCCATCGCTCGTAGATGTGGGACCGCCCGCCCTGCTTGTCCCAGCCTGCCACGGCGAGAAGACTGATCAAGTCTGCGGAGTCAAGCGATACCAGGCTGCTTTCAGGGTCTTCGGCTTGAGTCACGGTGTCCCTCCAGCCCCAACGCGGATCATGATCTCACACAGGGCAACGTCGTCAAAGATCTGCTCTGCGGGGATTCGAATAGTGGTGCGATCCTTCCCGCTCAACTGAACTCCAGCCAGGTTCACCCAGTAACAGCAACGACGCAGTTCAGTCAAGGCGTGATCCGCCTTGACCCACTCTGCCATGTCTGCGGGGGTAAGCATCGCGACCAGCAATCTAGGGATCGAGGGGTTCTGGTAGTTGAGCTTCCTCAAGTGTCGGTTGCTCAGCGTCAACGCGAAGTCCTCTCCATCGGGCGGAAGCGGGTACTGGGTGGTGGCCTTCAGCTGAACCTTGATTGTGGCCTCCTTCTCCTCGGAGAGGTGCAAGGAGGCACCATGTGTCACATCCCAGTCAATTCCGCGATAATCCTGGTGGTGAGGCTGAAGAGAGCATCCGGCCGCAGCTGCGACCGCATGGAGATAGCCGATCTGCAGCGTCTGCATACATTCCGTCTTGGGGATGTCCCCTCGCACCACGAGCGAGCCATCGTCGGCTGCGTTGCGTTCAAGGGTCATACGTGCGGCTCCCAAGATGGCGTAAGAACGGCCAATCTAACCCGCACGAGCACCGACACGCCACTAATGCCAGCCTTGTGGCATTAGTGGCGATGCGAACGATTCGGTCGAACACAACGCAAGAAGCCCATACCGGGACATAAGGGTACCGTAGGTCTCTACATGGCCGCTCGCCCGACCAGCACCATCTTCGGCCTGGCCCCGTTGCGGACATTGCCCAACCCGGCACCAACCGGATCACGCTTCTCATAACCGATCTGCTCGGTCATCTTCTCAAGCGCGCTCTCAAGCATGATTTCGTCAAGTACTTCAGCAGCCCTCAGGCCCAGTCAGCGACAAACCCTTTCTGTTGGCCAGCCGCACCAACTCTGCCGCAGCCTCCGCCGCCAGCTCCAGCTACTTCTTCCATGCGGTCCCATCGACAAGTGTCGTGGTTCACGACACCTTCCCCACTGGGCGCCACGCTCAGTAGACCGGAAACACCCTTTGATCTACAGTCCACGAACCTGTAGGTCTAAGAGCTTCTGATGTCCCGAGACATCACAGGACGCACCGGGTCTGTCCAGCCAATGCGTCAGAGGGGTTCCCAGAGTAACCGCCCGCGCTCTCCTAATGCGGAACTACTGTACTGACGCCTTGCTGAATTGTGCTCATAAATGATCAAGCGGCGGCGCTGCGCGCCGCCTCGCGGTCCGGCGCTCGCTCGCCGGCCGGGCATGCGGCCTGGGGGCCGGTCCCGGCCGGCGGCGGCTTGGACCGCTCGTGACACGCGCCGGATTGCCAATCACACTGACGGCATGGTCGCCCGAGAACAATACGAACGGCTAGCCCGCCATCTCCAAGAAGACGGGCGCGGGCAGATCGACATGACCTTCATCCAGATCGCGCAGATCGTCGGAGACGATCTACCACCCAGCGCCTTGAAGCATCCAGCCTGGTGGGCGAGCGATCCGAAGCACACGCAGGCCGTGTGGCTTGACGTCGGTTATGTAGCGAGGCCGAACCTTAGGACAAGATTGGTGAGCTTCGTGCAGGCCTGAACGATGCCGTCCCCGGTGTGAGCAAACCGACTCAGAGATCGCTGCGGATGGAAGCGGACCTCCATATCGGCTTCGGTGGAACTCTGCACGTGTCTGCCAGCGGCAAGGCTAAGCCATCCAGCGTCTGTTCACCCCACAGACGAGGGCGACGGTTCGAGAGGGGTAAGCGCCCGCGCTTACCGAGCGCCACCCGATGTATGGGTGCTTAAGTCGGAAGATTTTTTTAAAAGAGGGCGTGGCGGTCTTCGCGCTGCGAACCGCCAAGACACCAGCCGATGCACCAGCGGCTGCGGCGAGGAGGGCCTGCCAGACCGGATGAGTAACGGATCCTGTCGCAACAGATGCCGCACCCACAACGCCCGCGAGGGCACCATCCACCCACGAGCGCCGAGCCGGAGGCCTGCGACGAATCAATATCATCTCCCTGCAACACCAAGAACTCTCATGCTACGCAGCCGATCCAGCGCCTGACGGATACTTCCGAAATCTCTACCCCGCGCCGATGCACCACTCACGATCGCCATGCGGTGGTTGTGCGCCGTGCGGGGTTGGGGGCGATCGACGGGCCGAGCCTCGTTCCTCAGCCCGGCCCACCGGGTGACGGGGCTGGGCGCCGTTGCGGGATATGCGCGGGATGGTCCTGCCCGCCAGCCGGTTGCCGAAGGGTTGCGGTGCAGGTCGGGAGGGGGATGAGGGTTGTGGTTGGCATTCCACTTCTAATCCGACGGTTCTCGGCGCGCCGGAGTCTTCGACCGGTTGTCGATTATCGTCGTTCGACATTCACGTCGAGTGTCGGCCGAGTAGGACAACCAATGCAACGAGCACCGCCCGCACCGATCCCAGGGACAGGTTTGCTCCTCGTTAAGGCCGGCACGACGCGGTCGGGGCCGATACGAGGTTGTCCGTCGCGATGGGTTCGGCGTGCTGATCCAAGTATGCGCAGGCCGCGTAGGGCGGCCGAGATTCTGGCACCCGCGGCCTGTGGTCGCGCTTGAGGCTGCGGGTTCAGTGGGCCGGGTCGAAGAAGGCGGCGAGAGCCCCGCAGACGGGGGCGGGAGACGGGCTGCGGCGGTGCGCGAGACGATGACGTCGACGGCACCGCACTGGCACCGCACTTGCGTCGCGCCCCGGGCGCGCCGGTTGCGCGATCGAACTCTTCGACGTTCTGTCCTATCGGCTCACACCAGCTTTCTCCCATCGGCTCACACATGTGTCTGTCTCCGATCGGCTCACACAGGTTGCTGTCCTTCAGAGTCGGTGTTCTGCTCCCTTCGTAGCCGGGCTGCTTCGGGGAGCTCCATGTCGTCCATGAGCTGCAGAGCTTCCGCCCACTCCTTTGCCGGTAGGCCCTGGTCGGCTCGGAGTCGGGCCAGGCCGGCCAGGGCGCGGGCCTGTTGGAATCGGTCGCCGATGGTCAGCGTGAGCTCCAGCGCCTCCTGGTGCCGGGCACCTGCTTCCTCCGGATGTCCGAGCGCGCGCTGTACCTCGCCCAGCCCGTTGAGGGCGCTGGCCTCGAACGTGTGGCTGCTGGACGCGCGGAACAACTCCAGGGCGCGTCGATGGTGGTCGAGTGCGCGCTCGTGTTCCCCCCAGGCCAGGTAGATCTCGCCGAGACAGTCGAGCGTCTCCGCCTCCATGTCACGGTCCTCGGTCTCGCGTAGCGCGGTGAGCACCTTCTGGTAGAGGTCGTAGGCCGTCTGGAGGTCGCCGTTGGCGGCGTGCACGCGGCCGATGTTGACCATGGAGGTCAGCTCGGAGTAGACGTAGGAGATCCCCCTGGCGAGCTCGAGAGAGGCCTCCAGGTGTTCCAGGGCTTCGCTGTACTCGCCGAGCCTGAACAGGGCGTTGCCGAGGTCACCGCGAGAGACCGCCACGCCCGCCCGGTCTCCGATCTCGGTGGTGATCTCCAACGCCCTCTCGTGCAGAGGGACGGCCAACCGGTAGGCGCCGGTGCGCCAGTGGATCTCGCCGATGTGGTTGAGAACGTTGGCCTGGCCGGACCGGTGGCCGCTGCGCTCGAACAGGGCGGCCGCGCGCTCCAAATCCGCCAGCGCGGCTGCGTACTGGCCCTGGAGCACCTGGACCAACGCGATGTTGCCCAGCGCGCCGCCCTGACTGCGTGGATCATCCAGGGTTTCCCAGAGCTCCACAGCGCGGCGGAAGCTCTCGTACGCCTCGTCCAGTTCCCCGTTGCGGATCAGCGCCACGCCGAGCGCGGTGAGTGCCGATGCTTCTCCCATCAGGTCGCTCGCGGCGCGCGCGGCACCGATCGCACTGCGGTAGAAGCGCCTAGCCTCCTCCTGCTGCCCGGCCATATCGAGGTGCCGCACCAGCATCCGGCCGAGGTCCCTGCCGAGCGCGGGTGAACGGGTGAGCGCCATGGCGGCGGCTGCCACGAGGTTGGAGCGCTCGGCCTCCATCCACGCCTGCGCCTGCGCCGGGTCGGGGAACGGTTCGGCGTCGGGCCGGATGACGACCTCTCCGGGCAGGGTGAGACCGATGGCGGCGGACAGGCGATCGAGGTAGTGGTCGAGCAGCCGCGCCACGGCCTTGTCCTGTTCGCCGCCGCACTCGACGGAGTAGGCGCGCAGGAGATCGTGCATGCGCCAGCGGCCGGGCCGGTACGGCTCGATCAGCCGCGCCTCGGCGAGCGCTCCGAGCAGGTCGGCGGCCTCGCCGGTCGAGCAGCCTGCCAGTGCCGCCGCGGCGCCGGGCTCGATGTCGGGACCCGGGTGCGCGCCCAGTCGCCGGAACATCGAGGCCACCGGCTCTGGCAGCGTGCGGTAGGACCAGGAGAACACGGCCCGCACGCTGCTGAGCGGATCGCCGGCGACCTCGAGCAGGTCCAGCCTGTTGCTGGCCGTTCGGAGCTCGGCCACCAGTTCGGGCAGGGGGCGGTCGCCACGCGCCGCCTTCTCGCCCGCGACGCACAGCGCCACCGGCAGGTGGGCGCACAGCCGCGCCAGCTCTCGTAACGACGCGGCGTCCCCGTACGGGACGAAGGTGCGCAGCAGTGACTCGGCCTCGGCCGGGGTGAGCGTACCGATGATGATGCGTTGTGCGCGCTCGCGGACGACCAGGCCATGGAGCGGCACGCGGCTGGTGATCACCGTGGCGCAGCCGTCCGCCGTCGGGAGCAGCGGCCTCACCTGCTGCTCGGAGCGGGCGTTGTCGAGGATGACGAGAATCCTGCGCTGGTCGAGCAAGGCGCGGAACAGCGCCGAGCGGGCCTCGAGCCCGCCGGGGATGCGGGCCGGGGCGGTGCCGAGTGCGGCGAGGAAGTCGCCGAGCACGCGGGCCGGGTCCGCGGGGCCGGTCGGTGCATGGCCAGCGAGGTCGGCGTAGAGGCTGCCGTCGGGAAAGCGCTCGCGCACCCGGTGCGCCCAGCGTACGGCGAGCGCCGACTTGCCGACGCCCGCCATGCCCTCGATCGCGGAGATCACCAGCGGCGCCCGGCTGCCCAGCACCCGGTTCATCGCCGCCAACTCCGTGGCGCGCCCGACGAATCCCGGCACGTCGTAGGGCAGGCCGGCCGGAACGGGCGCGGCCTCCTGCCGGTCCAGCGCGCTGTCACCTTCGAGTATGCGCTGGTGGAGCAGACGCAACCGCGGTCCTGGCTCTATACCGAGCTCGTCGGACAGACGCCGGCGGAAGGTCCGGTAGCAGTCCAGGGCCTGCGGCGTGTTCCCGGCGCGGAACAGCGCGGTCATCAGCACCGCCACGACTCGCTCCTCACGTGGATGCTCGGCGAGCACGCCGTTCAGCCTGTCCACGGCGGCGGTGTGACGGCCATGGGCCGTCTCCTCCTCGGCGAGCCGGACCTGCGCCGACAGGTAAAGCGCGATCAGATCGGCACGAACCTGATCCGCCCACTCGCCTCCGATGCCGGGTAGCGGCTTGCCCCGCCATGCCTCCAGCGCCGCGGCCGGGTCCGTCGCCTGTAAGCGCTTGAAGCGCAGCGCGTCGACGAGGACGGGTTCGACGTCGATGAGGTAGCCGCCGCCGCGGCGCAGGACCCGGACCCCGCAGGGTGCGAGGACCTTGCGCAACCGGGTGACGTAGCCGTAGAGCACGTTGAGCGCCGAGTCGGGCGGGTCGCCGCCCCACACGCGGGACACCAGTTCGGCGGTCATCACCGGCTCACGCGCGTCGATCAGCAGCGCGGCGAGAACGCAGCGCTGACGGCTGTGCCCGGTGTCGACCTCGCGGCCACCGTCCTCCAGTCCGACCCAGCCGAGCAGCCTGAACTCCACGCGTTCTCCCATTCAAGGATTGCTCAAGGTTTTTCGCCCGCCTCTCACTCATCGTCGTATCACCTCGCTCCGTAAGGGGGACCATGGAAATGACGAAGATGGTGGCAGCAGCCGTCGTATCGAGCGTGCTTCCACCTGCCGTACCTGCGGAGGCACAGGCGCAGGTACAGGGGCAGGGGCGGGCGCAGGTACAGGTAAAGGCCTACTCGAGCCCGGCCAGCCGGCTCTGGCTCGGGACCGGGCGCAGCTCTATCACCGGCCGCCGCGTCGACGGCTACCCGATGGACAGCTCCGGACGGGCGTGCCGTTCCGGTCTACGTTCTCCGTCGACATGGGGCGGGCGCCGGTCTCGCTACTCGTCTCGGTCCGGTCGACGTCTCGGTCCAGTCGAGGGTCCGGTCGACGGTCCGGTCGACGTCTCGGGCCGCTGCGTGTCCCCGCGCGACGATGTCGTCCTGCGCCCTGTCGGCGGCTGACGCATGATGCGCCGATCGACCCGCTTGGACCCGTTCTGGCATGCGGCCTTTCCGGAGTCCCGGCCGTACCACTTACCCACTGCTCGATGGCAGACAAGGAGATCACCATGAAAGCACACCGACTTCTCGCCGCCGCAGTAGCCCTCGCGCTGCCCTTGGCGGCCGGGTTCGCCACGGTGCCGGCGAGCGCGACCGTCCGCGCCCCCTTCGACCACTGCGACGGCGGCGACTCCCCCGACCGCGTCCTGCGCGCCACTCTCGACGGGGAGGACGCGCGGGGGGTGAGCGTTGGCACGCTCGTGCCAGGCGACGTCTTCTCCGCGCGCACCGACGACTTCTCGATCCTGCGCATCAACTGGTGGGGCACCACGAAGGACCCGGACGGCGACGAGGGCCAGATCGCCGGGCCCGGTTGGCCGGCGCCGACGCTGGCACCGTACACGCTGATGGTGAAGGCGTTCTCACAGGTCACAAAGCGGCCGATCCGGCTCGACGACGGCGAGCTCAGCACGACCGCGTGGCGGCCTGTCGGATCCAACAGCCCTTGCTACATCTACCGGGGTTCGTCGAGGGGTCGTCTCCGATTCCAGGTCAACGACCCGAAGCGGGACGACAACGGTGGCCAGGAGAACATCACGGTCCTCGTCTTCCACCGCCCCTGATCCAGGCTCGCTCGGCTTTCCGGGACCTCCAGCGGCGTGGCGTCAATGGTTTTCGGGATGCCCATGCCTATGCCCCGCTTCCCGCCGTACCGGGATTCCCTTACGTCCGGGTGCCACTCGGAAAGCCGGGGGGCACCCGATGCGTCTACCACCTGTATTCCGACGACACCTGCGTCTATTACGAAAGGGGGAGCGATGTGGAAAGGCCGTCTTCTGCTAGTTGTAGTGGCCGTTGCCGCTCTGCTCTCGGTGACCGTGCCCATCTCTCCTGCTCATGCGGCGACGATCTCGCCCAAGGCGATCTACAGCGTGCGCGGCGGCCGATGCCTGGATGTGAGCGCCTACGCCAACGGGACGCCCGTCATCCTGTGGGACTGTCACGGCCGGGACAGCCAGCAATTTCGTCGCGCGAGCGACGGCACGATCAGGTCCATCGCCGGCAACCGGTGCCTCGACGTCAGCAGCTACGCCGCAGGTACGCCGGCCATCTTGTGGGATTGCCACGGCCGGGCCAGCCAACGCTGGGAGTGGTGGGATGGCGTGCTCCGCAGCACCGCCGGTGCCCGCTGTCTCGATGTGCGTAGCTACGCCGCGGGAACGCAACTGATTCTCGTGGACTGCCTGGGGCAGCCCAGCCAGCAGTTCAGTTGGAACTTCCGTCATGTCGCCGGAGACAAGTGCTGGGACGTGTCCTCCTACGCGGATTACACGCCGGTCATCCTGTGGGATTGCGCCGGCCAGCCGAGCCAGCGCTTCCGCTGGGACCTTGGCGGCGCCATCCGCAATGTCGCCAGTGGAAAGTGTCTCGGAGACGACGGTCACCTCTTCCTCATCTCATGCAACTTCGCATCCGAATTTCACTATTTCAGCGGCGAGACCGTCAGCTCAAGCGGAGCGTGCGTGGACGTGAGCAGCTACGCCAACGGAACACCCGTCATATCGGTCCCCTGCACCGGGGGGCCGAGCCAGCGCGTCAACTGGTAGCCGGCCGACCTCCTCTTCCGCGATATCAGAAGCGCCCGACCGCGGCGCGCCCTCACCGACGAAGCCACTCACGAGGCTCGCATCGTCACGGCGAGGGCGCGCTCCGTCGTGCGAACACGGCAGGCATGTACACGCGATCTTTTATCCCGTACATACGAATACTCGGGGTGGTTGGGCGGGAACCGCTGGCTGCTACGCCTGGGAGCGACGAATAGTGGGTGGTCACTGAACGATCTGGGTCCCTACGCCCGATCGTGCGTGCCAGGTGAAGCCGTCGGGGTCGGTGAAGGGGCCGACGGCGCCGGCGAGCACGATGCCGTGGGATCCCGTGCCCTCCTGGGGGACGCCGGTGTCCTTGGCGAGGGCGCGGCGCGGGTAGAGGGCCAGGGTGACGGCCGACGTCGGGGTGTCGAACTCCACGTACTTGCCGCCGAAGCTCTTGGCCACGGCCAGGCCGCGCTCGACGTAGAACCGCTTGCTCGCCTTGACGTCCGCCACGCCGAGCAGGAGCGCGACCTGGTCGATGTGCCGGGTCACGGGGCCGGTGTCCTTCTTCGCCGAGGACGCGATCTTGCAGATCGTCCCGTCCGGGGCGCGTACGACGCCGCCGTAGCCCCAGAAGCTCTTCGTGGCCGGCTTCAGCGTCGTGGCGCCGGCGTCGAGGGCAGCGGCGATGAGGGCGTCGACGTTACCCGGCCGGGAGGTCACGAGGGACAGCGCGAACCCGCGGAACCCCGTCGTCGGCGCGTCGGAGGCGGCGCGTACGTCCACGTAGGGGCCCAGGCCGACGGCCTGGCAGAAGGCGTCCGCGGCCGTGGGGTCGGAGACTTCCAGGGTGACGGATTCGAAGGAGGTCATGGCAGGTCCTTTGCGTGAGATGGATCGATCGTGCGGATGACGGCCACAGAAAGCGCGGCGGTCGGTCCCGCGGCCGGCAGCCACAGGAAGGCGGGAAAGTCGGTCCTGCGGCCGGCGGCCACAGGAAGCGGCACCGTCGCTCGTGCGGCCGGCGGCCACGGAAAGGCGGCAGGCCGTACTTACCGGTCCTGCAGAAGGCCGAGGATGTTGCCGTCGAGGTCGGCGACGGTAGCCACCAGCCGGCCGCCGCCGACGTCGTGCGCGGCCTCCTTCACGGTGGCCCCGGCGGCGGTCAGCTCGGCCAGCTTCGCCTCGATGTCCGGTACGTGCCAGTAGGCCACCGGCGAGGTCATGCCCTGCGGTCCGCCGCCCGGCACCAGTCCGATGTGCCGGCCCCCGGCCTCGAAGCCGACGTAGTAGGGCGAGTCGGTCTGCGGCGGGATGCCGAGCAGAGCCGCGTACACGGCCTTGGCCTTGGCCAGGTCGGACACAGGGTGCAGCACGGTCTTGATCTCCGGGGTGGAAGCGCCGGTCATGGTCAACTCCTGTGGTCGTGAGTCGCGTTGTTCGCGTGGTCACAGCCTTTCTCGCGGCCCGGCCGGCCCACATCCGTGGCGTCCACGGAACGCACACGGAAGGCACACGGAAAGGCACCACGGATCGACGCCACTGATCGACGCCACGGATAGGACGAGGAGGGAATGCGGCAAACTGGGGCGGTGGTGGCAGAAGTGGAGATCTCGCCTCGGGAAGCCGAGGTGCTGGAGCTCGTCGGGGCCCATCTCAGCAACGCCGAGATCGCGGCCCGGCTCTGCATCTCGGTGCGCACCGTGGAGAGTCACGTCTCCTCGCTGCTGCGCAAGCTGGAGGCGCCCGATCGGCGGGCGCTCGCCCGGCGCGCGCCCGAGCCGGTGGGCGCCGGGCCGGTGGGCGCCGGGCCGTCGCGTCCGGCTCCGGTCCTGCCCGCCCCGCTGACCTCGTTCATCGGACGTGTGAGCGAACGGGCCGAGCTGATCGCGCTGATCACGGCGTGCCGCCAGGTCACCGCCGTCGGTCCCGGCGGAGTGGGCAAGACCCGGCTCGCGTCGGCGGTGGCCGCCGAGGCGGCCGGTGCGTACTCCGACGGGGTGTGGTTCGTCGATCTGGTCCCGGTCGCCGATGCGGGCATGATCGCGACCGCGGTCGCCGGGGCTCTCGGCCTCGGCGAGCAGCCCGGCCGCGACATGACCGGGTCCGTGGTGGCCGCGCTGGCCGACCGCCATGCGCTGCTGGTCCTGGACAACTGCGAGCAGGTGGTGGACGGCGTTGCGCTGTTCCTCGAGCGGCTGCTGGCGGCATGCCCCCGGGTGACGGTGCTGGCGACCAGCCGGGCCCGGCTGATGGTGCCGTTCGAACGGGTGTATCCGGTCCCGCCGCTGTCGCTGCCGGCCGATGGCGAGTCGGACGCGGTCGCGTTGTTCATGGAACGGGCGGCGGCGGTCGGGCGGCCGCCGGATCCCGCGCTGCGCGGCCAGATCGCCGCGATCTGCGAGCGGCTGGACGGGATGGCGCTGGCGATCGAGCTGGCCGCCGCCCGCTGTCCCACGCTCGGGCTGGACGGCATCACCGCCGCCCTGTCCCACCCGCTTCGGATGCTCACCGGCGGCTCCCGTGCCGATGAGCGGCACCGTTCGGTACGAGCGGCGCTGGACTGGAGTCATGCCCTGCTGGAGCCGGCCGACCGGGCGCTGCTGCGCCGGGTGTCGGTCTTCGTGGCGCCGTTCTCCGCCGCCGCGGCCGCGGAGGCGGCCGGGGGCCGGGACGGCATCGTCGCCGACGGACTGGCCCGGCTCGCCGAGCAGAGCCTGCTGGTGGTGACCGCGTCGCCGGGCGGGACCGAGTACCGGGCGCTGGAGACCATCCGCCAGTACGGTATCGAGCAGCTCGCGCAGGCGGGCGAACTGGCCGACGCCCGATTCGGGCATCTTCGCTGGTGCCTGGCCAAGGCCGTCGGCCTGGCCGTGACAGGGCAGGACTGGCGGGCCCGGTTCGACCTGGTGGCCGACGACCTCCGCGCGGCCCTGGCGTGGGCGGCCGACCGGCCGGAGCGGCGCGCGGACGCCTATGAGCTCGCCCGGCGCCTGGCGGAGCTGACCTTCACCCGCAACCTGACCGGTGAGTCCCAGCGGCGCTACGAGCAGGCGGCCGCGCTCGCGACCGACCCCGTCGCCGGCGCGGCGATGCTTCGGCAGGCCGCGGCGGTGGCCGGCTGCCGGACGATCGGCGATGACATGTACCGGTTGCGCCGCGCCGCCGCCGACGCCGCCCGCGCGACCGGTGACGGCGCCGGCGCCGCCGCCGACCTGGCGAGCGCCGCCACCATCGCGTTCCGGTTCTCGACCATGTTCGTCCGGCTTCCCTCCCACGAGGAGGCGCTCGCGCTGCTCAGCGAGGCGCGCGAGCCGGCCGGCGACGATCCGGCCGCGCGGGCGGCGGTGGCACTTGCCGAGGCGGCGGTGCTCGCCGACGCGTTCGGCGCCGCCCAGGGGCCGCCCGGCAACGCCGTGCCCGAGACGATCGCGCGCGCCGAGCACGCGGTCGAGCTCGCTCGCCGGACCGGCGACCCGCTCGCCGAGTCGGCCGCACTCGACGCGCTCACCGGCGCGCAGAGCTGGGCCGGCGACACCTTCGCCACCGCTGCCACGGCCCGGCGCCGCATCACGCTCCTGTCGTCTCTGCCGATCTCTCCGGCCGGCACCCACGAGCTGATCGACGCGCTCGCCATCGCCAGCGAGGCCGCCCTCGGCGCGGGCGACGTGCCGGCCGCGCGCCGATGGGCACGCCAACTGGCCGGCCACCCGTCGCTTGCGGAGGTCGGTCACCGCGCCACGTGCCGGCTGCTGATGGTCGACGCGCTGGCGGGCGACATCGAGGAGGTGCTCACCGGCAGCGTCCGGTTCCTCGACGCGTGGCGGCGGGCCGGCAGCCCCTCCCGGACGCTCCTGCGCCCGGCGGTGGCCGCCGTCGCGATGATCCACGGCCTGCGCGACGATGGGGACGCGCGGCGCGAATGGCTGGAGGTCCTGGAGGAGCTCGACACCCCGCCCGAGCACACCTACGGCTACGGGGCGGTCTTCGACGCGATACTCCTGCTGCACCGCGGGCAGGCGCCGGAGGCGCTGGAGCGGACGGCCCCCGAGCCCAGGCAGGTGTGGAAGTGGGTCACCTGGATCTGGCACCACTGGTACGTCGCGCTGCGCACCGAGGCCGCCGTGCTCGCCGGGAGTCCCGACGCGCGCGACCGCCTGGCCGAGGCCCGGACCGTCGTGGCCGGCAACCCGGTCGCCGATGCCCTGGTGGAGCGGGCCCAGGCGCTGCTCGACGATGACCGGGAACGGCTGCTCGCCACCGTGGACGCGTTCGACACCGCCGGCTGCCGCTACCAGTCCGCGCGAACGCTGGTGCTCGCCGGCGGCGACCACGCCACCCGCGGCGCGGCCGCCCTGTCCGCCCTCGGCCTCTCCCCCATGGTGCTGTGACGCCTCGGCCGCTACCCGACCTCAGGTTTCCGATCAGGCGGCCTCATGAGGCCGGGCGCCAAGCCGGCTGAGAGGGAGGCGGTGGCGAAGACCTTCTGTGCGGGGCCGATGGCCGGCGGTCTCCGGACGCGCGATCACGGCGGCCATCTCGGTCAAGACCTACATCCGAGTCGAGACCTTCAGGAAACGACCGCGGCTCTGTCGTGGTGTGAGCGAGCGGAACACGGCACAGCCCCGCGGAACCGATGGAAGGGCTTCAGAGCTTGACGAGCTTGGCGTAGGGAGCGTTGATGCGATACGTCTTCGCCCCGAAGTTGACGACTACGGCGACATCGTCATCGACGCCGACGACCCGGCCGAGGCCGTGTCTGTCGTGGCTCACGAGGTCTTGCACGACGAAACACTCAAGAGGAGGCGCAGGGGCCACGGGAACGTTGAAGGGACTTCCAGGCAGGACTCGCCGGACCGCGGCTGGGTTGCGTCTCATTTGTGTCAGTATGCGGCCTGCGGTGGCATGAATCGAGCTAAGCGCTCCATCCGAGACCGTACTGCCGGCACCGACACGCGAACCACGGCCTCTTCGGTCGGCGCCCTGCGAACGTGCGTCCCTGAGCGACATGGCGGTCCCAGCGAGATCCGCCCTGTCACTTACGTGAGGCGCGGATGGTCAGGCGGCCATAGGGGAGATCGCCGGTGACGTGGACGTCGAGGCCGCCCGGGCGTGGGCGGGCCGGGGTCTTGCAGGTCACGCGGCCCCAGGCGGCGTGGACTCCGTCGGTGTTCGCGCCGGCGCGCGGGGGCAGGATGATCGTGGCGTGGCCGTAGGTCAGGCAGAGTTCGATGTCGAGGCGCGGGTGCGGGATGTGGGCGCGGGACAGGTCGAGGCGCACCCTGCCGTACTCGGACTCGACCCGCAGCCGGCGTGGGACCGACCAGTGTCCCGTCCGGGTGAGGTTCCCGCCGACGGACCACAGCCGGACCGTCCCGTCCGGCAGGTCGGCGACGATCGGCCGCAGTTCGTCCGCGAAGGTGGCGGTGAGCGCCCGTTCCAGGCGGAGTTCCAGCTCGGTGGAGCTGAGCCGGCCGTCCGCATAGGCCTGCTGGACCAGATCCACCGCCCGGTCCCGATCGCGGTCGCAGACCCGGCTCACCGGCCCACGGCCTTCTTGTACAGCCGGGTGGCCAGCGGCACGAACACGACCAGGAGCACGACCGACCACAGCAGCGACACCGGCACCGCATGCCTCAGCGGCCAGGCGCCGGGCGTGGGCATGGCCGGGCTGGTGTTGCCGAACAGCTCGCGTGCGGCCTGGATCAGCGTGGAGACCGGGTTCCATTCGGCGATCACCCCGAGCGGGCCGGGCAGGCGGCTGCTGTCGGCGAACGCGTTGGACAGGAACACCAGCGGGAACGACACGATGGTCACGATGTTGTTGAACACCTCAGGCGTGCGCAGCGCCAGCGCCACGGTCGCCGTAACCCAGGAGAAGGCATAAGCGAACAGCAGCAGCATCGCGAACCCGAGCAGCGCCTCCAGCGGCGAGGTGCGGATGCGCCAGCCGACGAGCAGGCCGACGAGCGACATGGTGACGACGCTGGTCAGGTTCATGATGATGTCACTGATGGTCTGGCCGGTCAGCACCGCAGAGGGCGACATCGGCAGCGTGCGGAACCGGTCGAAGATGCCCTTCCGCAGGTCCTGGGTGAGCGTGTAACCGGTGATCTGCGCGCTGCTGACGATGGTCAATACGAAGATGCCCGGCAGCATGTACTCGCCGTACGACATGCCGGGCAGACTGATCATGCTGCCGAAGACGTAGGTGAACAGCAGGACGAACACGATGGGGAGCATGACCACGCCGCCCAGCAGGTCGGGCGCTCTGCGGATCTTCAGGGCGTTGCGCTTGGCGATCGTCAGGCCGTCGGCGACGGCCAGCTGCACGGCGTTCATCGGCTGGTCTCCTTGGTCTTGTGGCCGGCCTGGTGTCCGGTCAGGGTGAGGAACACGTCATCCAGGGTCGGCCGGCGCAGACCGACGTCGCGTACGGTGATCCGCTCTGCGGCCAGCCGGCCGAGGGCGCTGGTCAGCGTGGCGGCGCCGTCGGTCACCGGGATGGTCACTCGCAGCGCGGTGTCATCGACCCGCAGGTCACCGGCGGCCAGCGGCGCCAGCGTCCGCGCGGCGGTCTCCAGGCCCGCCGCCGTGGCGACCGACAGCTCGATGCGGTCGCCGCCGACCTGGCCCTTCAGTTCGTCGGCGGTGCCGAGCGCGATCACCCGCCCGCCGTCGACCACGGCGATGCGGTCGGCGAGCCGGTCGGCCTCCTCCAGGTACTGGGTGGTCAGTAGCACGGTCGTACCCGCCGCGACGAGCTCGCCGATGACCTCCCACAGGCCGATGCGGGCCCGAGGGTCCAGTCCGGTGGTGGGCTCGTCCAGGAACAGCACGGGCGGGTCGGCGACCAGCGCGCCGGCCAGGTCGAGCCGGCGCCGCATGCCGCCGGAGTAGCCCTGCACGGGACGGTCGGCCGCGTCGGTGAGGTCGAAGCGCTCAAGCAGCTCGTGTGCGCGCTCCCGGCTGCGCTTGGCGCCGAGATGGTAGAGGCGGCCGACCATCTCCAGGTTCTCGGCGCCGGTGAGGTGGTCGTCCACGGCGGCGTACTGGCCGGAGGCGCCGATGTGGGCGCGCAGCCGGCCGGCGTCGCGGACGACGTCGAACCCGGCGACGCTGGCGTGTCCGGCGTCCGGGACGAGCAGCGTGGTGAGGATGCGCACGGTGGTGGTCTTGCCGGCGCCGTTCGGGCCGAGCAGCCCCAGCACCGTCCCCTCGGGGACGCGCAACTCCATGCCGTCGAGGGCGGTGACGTCGCCGTACTTCTTGACCAGGCCCTCGGCCACGATCGCGTCCGGCATCAGAACTCTCCTTGCGGGTCAGGAACGGTGGATGAGGATGTCGCCGTATGTGGTGTGGGCCCGCACCTCGACGGACCGGTCTGTCCCACTGGGGGCGTCGCTGGGGTCGAGGGAGACGTCCACGGTGCCGTACGTGGAGCTCACGTCCAACCAGGCGGCGGTGCCCTCGCGGATGCCGAGGTCCAGCCCGCCGCCGTTGGTCTCCAGGACGACCGAGCCGCGGGTCACCTCGCCGATCTGCAGGCCGGCGTACGCGGTCTTGGCGGTGACGCCGGCCAGGGCGCGGTCAACGGTGAGGTCGCCGTGCCCGCTGTTCAGCCGCAGTTCTCCGGTCACCTCGCGGATGCGGACGCTGCCGTGGGCGGTCCTGACGGCCGCGGTGCCGTCGATGCGGCCGATGAGGATGTCGCCATGCGTCGTGATCACCTCGGCGTGGCCGGACGCGGCGGTGACCGAGATGTCGCCGTAGGTGCTCTTCAGCCGCGGCAGGCGAGCCTGCTCGACCCGGATGGCGCCGTAGGACGTGGTGCACGCCACCTCGCCGAGCGGACCCCGGCAACGCAGGCTCCCCACCGCCAAGGCGTCCACTTGGGAACCCGCCGGCAGGCTGACCGTCACGTCCACCGAGCCCGGGCCTACCAGCAGCGAACGCGCCCAGGACGCGAGCCCCGAGCCGGAGCGCTGCTCGCTCTCGCCGCGCACCACGAGCCTGCCGTCGGCGTACTCGACCTCGGTGCGCTCGGCGGCCTGTACGTCGGCGTCGTTGTGCTCGTCGGTCGGGCGGATCTCGACGACGGTGTCGGCGCGGGCGCCCGCCTCGACGCGGACAGTGGCGAGTGGCGTCTCGAAGATCACGGAGATCGGTTCGGGGGTGTCGAAGGTCGGCATTCCGCTTCCCTGGTCGTGGGTTGGCCTGGACATCAGCGCACCCAGCCGCGGTAACGGTCGCCGGGCTGCTGGGGTGGACGCCGGCCTCCGCTCCGGCGGGCGTCGCCGGGGTCGAGCGCGGTGGAGATGGCGCGCACCAGCCAGGCGTTGGCCGACAGCCCGTCGCGGGCAGCGGCCTCGTCGATGCGCGGCTTGAGATGCTCGGGGACGCGCAGGGAGATGCGGGACGTGCCGCCGTCGTCGGCCTCCGGAGGCGGCGGCACGGACGGCCGTTCTTCCTCGTACGCAGGGGTGGTGGGCGGTGACGTCACGACGAACGCGGGGTCGCGGCCACGCAGGCGCACTTCGACCGAGCCTGGCGCGAGCTCTTGGGTGATCTCATCGGCGGCGGCCGACAGGGCTTCGAGCAGCGCGAGCCGGGCGGCCGACTCCAACGTCGCGGCAAGCCGCTCCGCCAGCGCGCGCGCTTCCTCCCCGCCCGCACCCGCGGCGATCGCGAGCTCCCGGCGAAGGTGATCGACATACGGCGCAAGGTCCATGACGTCACTATGACATCATCATGGCGTCATAACAAGCGAGTGAAGGTCACCCTGATGACGCCACCTAGGCGTCAGGTTGTATCTTGCCTGGTGGCGGCGCCTGGTAATCGGTGAAAGTCACCCGCACGTCCTCTCCCTTTCGCGGACGCCTCGGAGGCGGAACCCGGCTGATACGGCACGCGAAGTGGCGTGGTCCGCCGAACTCCGAAAGGTGAACCGCGTACGACGAAGCCAAGGCGCTTGATCCGGCGGTCCCGGCCATCCACCCTCGCTGCGTGCGTGCTGTCGGCCGTGGTGCTAAGCGGCCGTGCGGACCGGCTGTTCCCGGTCGAGTTCCAGACCCGCGTCGCCCAGCAGCGCCTCGGTGTCACTCCCGAGAGACTGCCCGGGGGTCATCTCGTCGCGCTCAGCCGACGCGAAGAACCGGCCGACGCCCTGGACCGGTGATGCCCATCTCGCTGTCGCCGTCCCTCCGCAGAAGGCTCCCCCTCGCCCGTCGATCATCCGCGGGTTAAGCTCGGGATGATTATTTCATTATCCGATGAGTTATCTGCGAAGGGGCATGGTGAGACATGCGCAGGACGCCTGCGGCCGTCGGGAGTGCGGTGTTCTTTGCCGTGGCGCCCGGCGGTGTGGCCGGATTCGGGCCGTGGTGGGTCACTCGCTGGCGGATGGCGGATCTGCCCGACGGACTCTCGTGGGCTGCCGTCCCGCTCCGGGTGGCCGGGGTGGTGCTCGTCCTGGCGGGGGGCGCCGTACTGGTCGACGCCTTCGTCCGCTTCGTGACCGAAGGGTTCGGGACCCCTGCGCCCGTCGCGCCTCCCGAGCACCTGGTGGTCGGCGGGCTGTACCGGTATGTCCGCAATCCGATGTACGTGGGAGTGCTCGCGGCCATCGTCGGCCAGGGGCTCCTGCTCGCCCGGTCCGAGCTGCTCTGGTACGCCGCCATCGCGTTCGTCGCGGTCTTCTGCTTCGTGCGGGTGTACGAGGAGCCGACCCTGCGCAGGAGCTTCGGCACCGAGTACGAGGAGTACCGCGCGGCCGTACCCGGCTGGTGGCCCCGGCTGCGCCCATGGGTCAGGACATCCAGCGGGTGAGCAACCTGATGGACCGTTGCGGGATGCGGGCGAGACCGGGTCGCAGACCGGTCGCCTGCTTGGGATGCGCCTGTTCCGAGAGCGGGGTGAGCCCGAAGACGTGGACCGGCCTTGCCTCACAGACTCCGGTCATCGCGACAGAGACTCCGGTCATCGCGACGTGGCCGGGATGGGTGGCGGCCGGAGGCGAGGGCTCGCGGACCTCTGCCGGAGGCTCGGTGGTGCCGGAGGCTCGGTGGTGCCGGAGACTCGGTGGTGCCGGCGTCCCGCTCGCGGTCGGTGAACTTCGGTCGTCGTGAGGCCAGCACTTCGGTGTCGTGGGCGAGTATGAGCGTCCTGGTCCCGGCGGAGGGTCATGGGGTGGGACGGGTGAGGTGGGTGTGGAGGCGTTTGCATTCGTGGATGAAGCGGATTGTTCGGCGGCTCTGAGCGAACCTGGCGATGACGGGGATCTCTCCGCGGGCGCCGGTCCAGCGGGCCACGTCGGTGGCGAAGGCGACGAGGTCGGCGTGGGTCACGGTGATGCGCCGGCCCTCGCGCGGCAGCATCTCGGCGAGCAGAGTGCGCAGGATGCGCCAGACCTCGTGGTGGGCGCCGGCTTCGGCCAGTTCGGTCAGAGCGGCGATGGCGGGGCGGGTCTCGCGCCAGGTGCGGCGTAGCACCAGGGCGAGTTGGCGGCCGATGGCCTCGGCGGGGAGGTCGCCTCTGGTAGCCATCCCAAGGATGAGCGGGATGATGCCGGGCACGCCGCCGGACAGGAGGAAGGCGAGGATCACCGCGGTGGACTCGCCCAGCGGGCCCTGGGCGATCTCCAGGCCGCTCAGCTCCGCCGGAGCCGTCCACGTGCCCCAGTGGTCGCGCAGCAGGAAGGGAAGGAAGTTGACGGCCACGACCTCGCGGTGCGAGGGCAGCATGGCGGGCCATGCCCTGAGCGTCCCTATGGACTCGTCGACCGCCCAGTCGGACGGCCGGCGGAGCAGCACCTCGTCGATCAGCCGATGGCCGGTCGGGGCCGTCACCCGCAACACGGGCTGCAGTCCGACCTCGGTGAAGTGTTCCGGTTCGCCGTCGCCGAAGTCGACCATGGACGCGCCGACCATGTGGCGCCACACGTGGCCGCACTCGGGGTCGGCCATGCCGTCGCCGGCGAGCCAGCGGGCCGCCGAGCGCGCCGCGTCCGAGTCGATCTTGGCGGCCCGGTCGGCCGCGGCCGGGTGGCGGCCCCGGGGCAACCGCAGCAGCGCCTGCGCCAGGTCGGCCGGGGGTGGCTCCACGCCGGCGGCGGCGCAGGTCTCCAGCCGGTCGGCCAGCACGTCGGGGTCGAGGTGGCCGCTCATCCAGGTCGGCGTGGCCAGCAGCACCGGCGGCAGGGTGCCGTCGCGGAGGGCCTCGGCGAGTTCGGCGTAGCGGTGCAGCAGGAAGTCGTGGGGCGGGGAGACGTGATCGGGGTGCGGCAGGTGGTTGCGCCGCCGCCACTCGTCGTGCTCGGACAGTTCCCCGGGCATGGAGGAACGCAGCCAGGGCGGGGCGAAGACGACGGTCACCTGCACGAGCGGCTCGTCCGAATTCGGCGGGGGCACCTGCTCCCCCGCTCCCATCGCCGCGTTCCGCGCGGGATCCACGTCGAGCTCGGCCATGCGCTCGTCCGGGTCGGGGTCCCCGCCGGGGGTGGGGGCGCGCACGATAACGGAGTGGTCCGGGCCGTCCCAGAACTTCTCCGGCTCGATCGGTGGTGGCTCCGGCACGCTGCCGGGGGTGACGAGTTCGGCGGACAGCGCCGCCTGCCAGTCGCCGGGGTCGAGGCGCACGTCCCTGGACCGCCAGTGGCCCTGGTCGTACTCGACATGGAACCTGAGCTTGCGGCGCAGTTTCGCCCGGTCCTCGGCGATGCCGGCGACGAAGGCCGCCAGCCAGCGTTCCTGGCCGACCCAGCGTTCGTGGTAGTCAGGGGTGATCGACGGTTCGGGGAACCTCCGCGCCTCTTGGAGACCGGGCAGCGGCGGGAACTCCTTGCGCGCCGGCGGTTCCTCGACCGGGCTCTCTCCGCCGAACCGCTCGGCCAGCTTCGCGCCCAGGTCAGCGGGGAGGTGGCGGACGCCCTCGAGGATCTCCTCGGTGTGGCCCGCGAACAGGTCGGCGTATTTCAGGGTCAGCTCGACCGCGCGGTTGCGCACGTCGAAGGACTTGTGCGCGTACGCCGTGGTCAGCGCGGTCACGAAGTCGGCGGCCGCCTCGGGTGTGGCCCGGATCGCCTGGTCGAGCCAGCGCAGGCCCGTGGCGGCGAACTTGGCCTCGTCCCGGAAGGTGAGCGCGTCGACCGCCTCGACCAGGTCGGCGTGGTCGAGCGGCATCGCCCCGCGCACCTGCCCGGCTGCCAGCTCGGCGACCGTACCCGGGGCCGACGGCAGCAACCGCAGGTAGTCGCGCAGGCGGGGAGCGGACTCCGCGGGCGTGGGGTCGAGGAGCGTGTGGAGCCGGACGAAGAACCGCAGGTCCTGCGCCTCGCCGCCACGCAGGAAACGACTCACGCAACCGTCGAGCACCTGATCCCTGGGCAGCTCGCGGGCGGCGGCGGCCAGCCAGCGGGTCGGCCGGGGCTCCAGCCGCTCGTCACGCAGGGCGCGGCCCGCGCCGTCAGCGGTGAAGACACGAGGCAGCAGCACGGGGGTCAGCGGGTCACCGGCCACGCTCGGCGCGGACAGCCAGGCGGCCACCAGCGGATCGTGGTCGGGCGGCACGGCGCCGGACTCGCGGAGCAGCGCCACGGCCAGCGGCGCGATGCGGTCGGCGGGACGGCGCACCCGCTGGGCCAGCCGGACCGCGACATCACGACGCCACTCCAAAGGGCGGGCGGCCGCCACCCGGCATACCTGGCCGACATCGAGGTCCTCGGCCCAGCGGCGGTTGACGTCGCGTCCGGTCATCCACGTCACCGCGGCCGCAGGGCCGGTGATGACGCCGACACCGGTCAGCAGCAGCGCGCCGGCCAGTTCGTCGAGCAGGTCGCCGACCTCCCAGGAGGCCATCTCCTCGAAGTCGTCGGGATGCTCGGCGCGCACCTGCTCGGTGCGGACCCGGCGCAGCTCCTTGACCAGGCCCGGCAACCGCCCGCCCAGCTCGGCGCGCTCCTCCTCGCTGAGCGTGACCAGGCGCTCGGCCAGGCGGGTGACCTGGTTGCGCGTGACCAGATCACAGATCTCCGTCCAGAGGGTCATCGGGACACCTCCACGGCGGCACGGGCGACGATACGGGCGGCGAGTACGTGTTCGCACGGCCTGTGGGAGCCGCGATGGTCCCACCACCATTCGCAGGTACAGGAGCCGTGGGCCAGCGAGACCCGGCGCGCGCCGCCCGAGGTGTGGACGGTGGCCGACTCGCCTTCGAGATGGAAGGCGCCCGCATCGACGAGCCTGCGGGCCTTGGCCAGCCGCGGGTTCAGCAGGACGACGTTGTCCTTGTCGTAGGGCAGCTCACGGTGGAAGTGGGCGGCCTCGGCCAGGTCGTAGCCCGCCCTGCCGACGACGCCAAGCTGGGTCAGCGCAGCCCGTACCCGGTCGGCGGGGATGCCCGCTCGGTCGGCCAGCAGGCCGATCTCGACCTCGGGCTCGAAGTTCAGCAGTATGCCCACGACGTCGGCGTCGTTCCCTGCCTCGTCGGTGGCCAGGTCGTCCAGCACGGCACCCCCGTCGGAGAAGCCGCGCCAGCGCTCGGGCGAAAGCGTGAGGGTGTACCGCATGCCGGGAAGCTCCAGCTCCCAGGCGCTGGACGCGGCGTCGGCCGGGCCGTACACCCGGAGGGACTTCGCGAAGCGGAGCAGCGGCAGGAGGGTGCCGAGCGGGTGGGGGCCGGCAAACTGGACCGCGCCCGGAAGCCGACGGTCGGCGACCTTCAGGTCACGCCCCGACTGCGTCACCCACACCGTGCCCTTCTTGGGCAGCCCGCGCAGGAACCGCACCGCCGCCATGCCGGTCAGCTCACCGCGCTGGTCCATGCCCGAGGCGATGACCTGCACCTCGGCGAATCCGCGTAGCCAGCGCTCGGGCAGCGGCACCTTCTTCTCCACCACCGCGCCGTCCATAGTGGTCACGACCAGCTCGTCGAGGCCTACGCCCAAGTGCAGCGGGTCGCGCGCGCCGATGCGCGCCAGCGCCTCGCGGAGCGGCGCGTTCACGTTGACGTTAGTGGTGCCCCGGTCGAACACCTCGCCGTCGAGCGCGCCGTTCAGCAGGTCGAGCCGGGCGTACACCCCGCCGCAGGCCGAGAACGACTCGAACCGCAACCGGTCTCCGTTGCACGTCACCACCAGGTCGCGCACCCAACCGGGCCGTGCCTGCGACTGGTGGTCGCGGGCCAGCACCACATCGGCGACGCCGAGCAAGGCCGCCGCGACGGGGGCCGCCTGGGTCACCTCGCCGCGGAAGAACCGGGGGCGCCACGGCCGGCCGGACAGGGCCCGCCCGCCGGAGGTCGCCAGCCCGAGGCGGCCGTCGACCAGGGAGGAGGGCGCGGCATAGGTGTACGCCTGCGTCGCTGAAGTCATGGCCGGGACAGTAGATCTTCCCACCGACAAAGCGGCGCGGCAGATGTCACATGCCTCTTGCCCGAAAGCTGCCAAACTGGCAAACTTGCCGACTGGCAGCCAAACTTGGATCAGGAGATTGCCATGCCGAAGATCGAGATTGACGACGAAGTCTACAAGGCGCTCCAGGACGAAGCGGAGCCCTTTGTGGAGACCACTCCCAACGAGGTTCTCCGACGCATCCTGCTGCGCGCACCCGGCAAGGAGTCCGAGGTAGACAGTGCAGATCTTGGCGAGAATCGTCCTGGAGTACTTCGCCGCTTGATCGACCAGGGTCTTCTCGCAGCTGGCGACAAGCTCGTATGGAACCGTCCCCGAATCGGCGAGATTCACCACGCGACCGTGCTTGCGGGCGGTTCCATCCAGATCAGCACGGGTGAGATCTTCACGAAGCCCTCCCCTGCATGCAAGAAGCTCATCGGTCAGGAGACTGACGGCTGGTCAGCGTGGCATCGGGAAAGCAACAATCGGTCCCTTAAGGATCTTCGAAGCGAGCTCGGTTAGTCGAGAAGCGATATCGAGCGGGACAAGAGCATTGCCGAATGATGCCTGACGAATCAAACGAGGCGGAGCAGGCGACACTGTCCCTCGGCGAGCGGGCGGGCGACGGCGCCGGTCCCGGCTGACTCCAAGCCCCACCGTATAGGGCACCGCCACACCGAGTGGCACCGCCGAACCGGAAACGTGCCGACCCTAAAAGTGAGAGTCATCCAAAGCTACCGATGAGACAAACCGATCAGCCCAATCGATGGGAATGACGTTGTCCGCTTCGTGACCCGTAATTGAGGTCCACGGGGAGATGGAGATCATCCGGCTAAAACGTGCGCAAGCCGGGCATACCAGCAGCTCCACCGTTAAGACGCCAGCGAGAAGGTAGGCACAGGCGTCAAATACCTCCATAGTGTGAGGGCGGCATCTGACCGCTAAAAGCGAGCGGCCCCTGCGCCAACAGGAAGCCGCTCTCACGTCCCCGTCCACAGTCAGCAGAGTAGGACGTACCCATTATGAAACCATCCCACCGACGTAGCAACCAACCTCCTATCGATCCCCCACGTCTACCGCACCGTTGGGCCACCATCCTTGGGCTGTCCAGCATTGTCGGCTTCGCAGTTGGTAGCCTCACGGTCTACTCCGTAGGTGGGGTCCGGGGGGTGAGCGCCGGCCTGGCCGCAGGTATCGGGATCGCCCTTGCCGTAGCGACCTGGCTCCACAAGGCCATGGAGTAAGAGACGGGGTGATCAGGCGGGAGGTCGTCCACCACGCACATGATGCCCGCCTTCTCCGAGCCGGTCGCCGTCACCAGGTCTCGTTGCAGGGTGGGCCCGTGGTCGACCAGCACCAGCAGGACGGCGAAATGCCGCAGCTCGATGCCGAGCGGCCGGAGCGTCTCCGTGGCCGCCGCGGCTCGCGCCAGTGCGCCCGGCGCAGCAGCAGGCCGAGGGCGAAAGGCGAGGTGTTCCCGAGGTGGCCTGTGACACGCGAGGCGGGGGAACGGTGATCTGGTCGGCGGCCACGGAAGAACACTACCTGGCATTTACTCGTTTAATACGGTAGTGATCGATACTAAGTGCCGGGAAGCCGTCCGGACGACGTGATCGTCTGGTCTTGGCCAGCCAGCCCTTCACGTCCGCGTGCGTACAGCTGGCCCGACGGGGAGCGTCGGGCCGTTGTCACCGACGACCGAGCCGACATGTACGCCCGCGACCACCTACCGGGAGTGGCTCGCGGGCCCGGCGACCAACCGCCCCCTCCGTACAGCAGATGCACCGTGCCCCTGATGCTCGTGCCCGTGGATGCGCCCGCCCTGCCGTAATGCCATGGTGGCCTGCCGCACCGAACGATCGTGATCGGCGTGCACGGTGGCGGCGCTGCGACCCTGCCCGCCTCACGGGCGAGGGCGAGCTGATCGCGACTGTCGTCCCGAGAGGTCACGGCCACGATCGGGCCGGTGTTGACAACGATTACGCTTTGTGCCCATAACGCGCGAGATGTCTTCCAATCGTTCGGGCCGTCGTTCCGGCATGCTTGGGTTGACAGCCACATCCGCGTGACGGCAAAGCTCGCAGGTCGGCCAGGTGTTTGACAGGCGTTTCGAGGAGTGCAGGTCTAGCCAAGCAATCCATCGGTGGTGTCCATGAGATCCGCCAGTCCATCTTGCTCGCGCTTGCGTTCCTGGCTGATCCATTCCTTTCCTTCAGCGGCGACGCCCTCAAGGATGTGCAATGTGCTCGCGAGTCCTGCGCTGTCGAGCGTCACTTGCGACACGGTGCGCATGTCCTCCCCCGTCTCCAGGTCGACAGTGGGCGCCGGTCCCGTCACCTCGACCTTGATGGGGGCACCGTTCATCAGCGTCAATTCGAAGGTTCTGTGGGCGTCGTCGGCCTCGGTGGCCTGGACCGCCGCGACCGACTCGTATCGGTAGTTGATCCGGACTCGGTTGTGGAGCGTGGCCTTCTCGAAATCGAGGTCGACCGTCATCTGCCGGACGCCGTCCTCCGTAAGGAGGAAGACGAGGATTGTGTACCGTGAGTAGCGCCAGGGCCCTTTGCGAACCCGTGCCCGTTTGTAGGACGCGGCCGGCGCCTCGATGAAGGCGTGGGCGATGAGATCGTGCGGCTGTAGCTTGTAGTGCCGCATTGCTTCTTCCATCAAGGCCTTACGGTCACAGTCCAGCCAGTGGGCCATCTCCGGATCGCCCGGCCTGTCGGAGAGCTTACGCTTCCACCGGTAAAAGGCCGCGTTGCGTTCGGCCAGCAGTTGGGTGGATTCTGCCTGATCGGCAGCGAATCGCTTATGCTCCAATATGATGCGTAACCAGCCACGAACGGTACTCCGACCGACTGCTCCCATGATTATTCCGGCGGCGGTGACGCTAAACGGAGCTACATGAAGTCCGTTCCAGGTCAACACGGTCCCGCCAGTGGTGAGCACCATGGCGCCAATGGCGAAGGACACCTTCGTGAAAGCGGAGACCCGGAGTTGCTCGCGGTACTCCCATAAGACGCCCTTCTGCCATCGATCTTTGACATTTGCGACAAGGTACCTGGTAAGCCAAGCGACTTGTTTGGCGTCGGTTCTGCTTTCTCGATAGATCTCGACAACCTCATCGCGCAGTACGCGACGAATGCCGGCTATATGGGTCAGCCATTCTGCCCTGCGCACGTCTCGCGGCACGTATCTCGCGAAATATTCGTCGAACTGCCGATCGATTTTATCGGCGAAGCCCTGGCGCGTGGAGGACAGCCGTCGTTCTGCTGTCAGATACATGAGATCCTTGGCCTTGACGCGTGTGGCGCGGAAGCACCATTCGACACCGTTCTTCGTGAACGCGTAGCAACCGGTGCCGACGAGCAGGAGTGCGACCGCCGTCGACGACCAGGAATGCTGCCATGACTGGAGGCTGATGTGGTAGATGGACGCCAGCAAAATGGTGCCCGACGTGATCGACAGGATCCATTCACGGATCGTGGTGTCAGGGGGACGCGGCGGACGTACTCGTGCTTTGGCCGGTTCGGGCTGGAAGAATTTCCAGACTCGTTGCAGACGCTGATGATCGCATCGGTCTCTCCTCGCCGATTCGAAGCTGCGGGTCCAGAATCCGTCCTGAACGGGACCCTTCAGTAGCATCTCAAGGCTTCGCAGAATCTCGTCTCGGCGAGCGTCAATCAGTTCCTCGAGCTGTTCTTCGATGGCGAGGGGATCGACATCTGGGGCCTGGAGCGATGCCAGCAGGGCATTGATCACCTTGATGGCCTGGGTCCACTCATCGTCCATCTTGTCGACGAGCTTTCCCTGCGCGAAGCGTAGGAGGGAGAGATCCTCTTTCGGTACCTGCTGCAGCGTCCGACCACTCAGCACGGCCAGCAGTAGGTAGTAGCAGTAATGGCTCGTCACCTGGCCGTTCAGCACGGCCTCGCGGATGCACTCCCTCGCCCTCGCCGGCATGCCACCGGTCAGGTAGAGAACACCCACCTCGAACTTTCGCTCCGGCGGAGCATCAGATAGGACCTGATACACGTAGACGTCCCCGTGTACGGCCTCCGCTTGCACGCCGACGGTTGCGGAGTCATCCGCGATGTTGGCCCGGCCAAGGTTCGGATCGCTCATGAGATGCCTCGGACCACCGCGATGACCGACGCCACTTTTGACGCCAGTTCGGCCACGTCCATCAGCAGACCGCGCAGCTTCTTGAGGGCGATCAACGCTCTGCCCTTGCCCTGTTCGGTGCTTTCGGACAGAGACTCGTCGATGATGATGATCTCCGTTTCCGCCGCGGCGAACGTATCCTCATCTACTTTCCCCGCCGTTCGCGCCTGTGCCAGTTTCGTACGCAGTTCAGCAAGGAGTGCCGCCGAGTCGGGGGCGGGCTCGATGGGCTGTCCTACCGAGACATTGCCGTAGATGTTCCCCGCCTGTACGCCCACGCGCGCGTGGTCACGGGCGACGTTCCGCACATTCTCGGCCATCGGTTCCCGTGCCGCCTTTCCCACCGTTGAAGGAGAGAGCTCCGCAGCGAGCTCCTCAACGAGGCTGATGGCGAACGCCGCAGCGTTGGCCACCGCCGTCGTCTGCCAGTTCGCGCCATCGGTGACTACCTTGGTGCCGTCGGCCCAGTCGCTGACACCTCGTACCACGACCATCGGCAACGCCCTGTTGTGATGGGCGGCCTGCGCTACACCGGCGGCTTCCATCTCGATCGCCAGCGCATCGTTGTAGGTCTGCCGAACCCACTTGGCATGTTCCGAGACAGCCGAATCCTGCACCACCTCGCCAGCCGCGATCGGCCCGAAGCGCACGACCGGAATCACCGTTTCGTCGGGGATATGCCGTTTCCAGGCGCCGTTGCGCTCGACGTGATGCGCCACTTGCTCGAGTTCGTGCGAGATCTCCCAGGCGCGCGGGCGCGCTTTGAATCCATCGTCCTCACTCGTCCCGCCGTGATAGGCGTAGACGTGTGTCGCCACGACCACATCGCCCAGGCCGATGTCGGGCCACAGTGCTCCAGCCACACCGACGAACAGCAAGGCGGAGGGCTCGAACTCGGCGATCGCTCGCTCAGTGAGCACGGCCGCTGGATGGTTTCCCTTGCCGACCAGGCCCAACGCTACCTGGTGACCTCCGCCCACGAGGCGGCCGACCTCGAATCGAGTGCCGGCGCGATGGCGATGCACGCGCGTTCCGGTCAGGTACTTGCGGACGGCCTGGTACTCCAGTTCCAGCGCGGTGAGGATCACGATGGGACGCTCGCCCATGAATGCACGCCTCCTTTGGGTGCGATCCGAGCTGTCCGACTGTCAGGAATTCCGGGTCCGGATCAAACCGTGCGGACCATCGGGGGGTAGAGCACTTGGACCGGTCCCGCCTTGAAGAGCCGCGCAGGGCGGCCGTTCTCCGTTCGGCGCATGGGGCCGGCTGTCACGATAAAGCCGCGCGCGCTCTGGACCTTGCGGTAGAAGTTCCGAGGATCGAGCTGGACTCCCCACACTGCCTCATAAACTTGCTGGAGTTCGGAGATTGTGAAGGTCTCACCGCAAAACGCCGTGGCCAACGTCGTGTGCTCGAGCTTGGCTCGGGCACGTTCGACGCCGTCCACAAGGATCTGCCGATGGTCGAACGCCACTTCCATACCTGCGGACAAGATCTGTTCCACCGGCGTCCAGCAGGCACCGGCTGCGTCCGTACCGGCGACGGGCTCCGGCAAACGAGGGGCGATCGCCAGATAGGCGACCGACACCACACGACCGCGAGGGTCCCGGTCGGGTTTGCCGTACACCCCGATCATCTCGAGATGCACGTCAACCAGACCGGCTTCCTCTGACAACTCCCGACGCGCCGCCGCTTCGATGGCCTCATCTTGGTCACGGAGAAAGCCTCCCGGCAGAGCAAGGGCGCCCTTGAACGGCTCTACGCCACGTTCGATCAGCAGGACATGCAGGCGGGCATGCCGGAGAGTCAAGATCACCAAGTCGACCGCGAGCAGGACGCTCGGTGCCTCCCACTGCCCCTTGGTCATGGGTCCACCGTAGCTTATTGTCGATCTGACAGGAACCCCTGAATGCCCAGATACCCGGGCCGTCTTTCTCCATCGGTCCATAGGGTGGCCAGGGGCCTGATGCGCTCTTCGGACATCCTCAGCCATCCGGTATCCGAGACCAGGCGCCCCGGATTTCGGGCGTGGGAGGAACGGGTGGCCAAAACGGCTCCTGTCACCCTCGACGCCCGGGGTCGAATCGCTGGAGCGGCGTTTCACTCTCACCAACGTCAGCCTGGCGTTGGATGGCGCCGCGCCGTCGATCCTGGTCTGGACCAGGCGCTGCGGAGTTCAGCATGCCGGCCACTGGCCGCCGTGTTCGCCCCGCGCTGGGAGGTCAGCGGGGAGTAAGAGATGAGTGCTTCCGGCACGCCGATCCTGGTTACGCTTCATCGCTATGGCGAGAAGATCCAGGGCGGAACTGGACGCGCTGGTCGCGGAGGCCATCGTCGACGCCTATGACGAGCACGAGCAACTCTCCGGGTTTCACGTCATGCTGGAGGAGCACTTGTCCGTGCCCTTCACGACGATCGTCCTGGGCGTCGAGGTGACGGTCAAGAAGATCGACCTGCTCCCCGGCAGCGGAATTGTCGCGATCTGCACGCGCGGACCCCACCGGCAGGCGATCGGCATCTGCGATCTCCCGCTGCCCACGCCTTCGCAGGAGGGCTCGGAGTGGATCGACGCCTACAGTCACTGGGTCGGGTGACCGGTGAGCGAATACCAGTACTACGAGTTCCTCGCCGTCGACCGTCCGCTGGACGCGCGGCAGCAGGCCGAGGTCCGCGGGCTGTCCACCCGAGCGCGGATCACCGCCACCAGCTTCAGCAATGAATACCACTGGGGCGACTTCAGCGGTGATCCCAGGCGGATGATGGAGCATTACTACGACGCCCACCTCTACCTGACCGACTGGGGCACCCACCGGGTGATGCTCCGCCTACCACACGCGCTGCTCGATCTGGACGTCGCCGAGCGTTATCTCGTCGGCGACCAGGTGACCGCCTGGATCTCCGGTGAGCACCTCATCCTCGACCTCACCAGCGACGCGGAAGAGGAGTACTGGGAAGAGGATGTCGAGCGATCGCTGTCGGCCATCGTCGGCGTCCGCGCCGAACTCGCCGCAGGAGACCCGCGACCGCTGTATCTGGCCTGGCTGGCCGCTTACGGCACCTGGGAACGCGATGAGGACGCCTTCGACGACGCCGAGCAGGACGAGATCGAGCCGTCCGTGCCGCACGGCCTCGGCACGCTGAGCGCGCCCCAGCAGGCCCTGGCCGACTTCCTTCGCCTGGACCCCGACCTGCTCGCGGTCGCGGCCGAGGCGAGCACTCCCCTGACCACCGTCCGGGATGATCCTCGGGAACTCGCGCGATGGCTCAAGCACCTCTCGCCGAGCGAGAAGGACGACCTGCTGCTCCGGGTCGTCCAGAACCAAGCGGCGGTCCAGGTGCGGATGGAGCTGTTGCGCCGGTTCCGCGGCGAGCCCAAGAGCGACACCGATGCGGTTCCCCGGCGCACGGTCGCGGAGCTGCTGGACGCCGCGGCAGTCCGCCGCGGGGAACGCGAACGCCGCGTGGCGGCCGAGCGCGCCGAGCAGGAGGCTCGTTGTGAGCGCGAACGAGCGCTCGCACGCGAGAAGCGGCTGGACGAACTGGCCCGTGACCAGGACGCGGCCTGGTCACGGGCCCAAGCGCTGATCGCCACCAAGAAGGCGAAGGAATACGACACGGCCGTCGAACTGCTCAGGGATCTCCGAGCGGTCGCCGAGCGCGCCGGCCGCCTCGACGGGTTCGTCCGGCGCTTCGCCCTGCTCCGCCAGGAGCATCTGCGCAAGCCGAGCCTCATCGAGCGTTTCGACCGCGCGGCACTCAGCGCCCGTGCCCGTGGCTGACGACGACGGCTCTTTGCGGTGATCGTTCGCGGGCGTTCACATCAGATGCTCGCCGACGAAGGTGTCAGGCGTCTTGCCAGCGTGGGAAGGTCGCCGCCTGGCCTACGAGTTGGTCTCCGTCCATCAGGTTCCACATCGTCACGTCCTCGATCCAGAACCGGCGGCCGGACTTGGCGATGCGCCGTCCCCGGTAGCCCGTCGCGAAGCCGTCACGGTGCACGGTGTCCAGGAGTCGCTGGCGGTCCTCCCGCCGATCCGGCTCCGCGGAGAGCCGGGAGGGCAGGCCGACGAACTCCGCCCAGTCGTACTCGAAGCATCGCTGAGCGGTGACGTTCGCGTAGGTGAAGCGGGGGTCGTCCGCTCCGTCGTGCGCCAGCACGCCGAAGGGCGCGTCCTCGTACAGCCAGCGCGCCGTGGCTCCAGGGCCCACCAACGGGGTGCCGACGAAACGCAGGTGAGAACCCACCAGCAGGTCGAACAGGTCGGGGTTCACGGAACAGCCGTTCTCCGATTCGGACTTTTCGCCCGTAATCATACGAAACCCGACATGTGTCCGTGGCGTTCACCGCTGGAGCAGGTCTATGGCGTGCCGACTGCTTGAGTCCTCGGGAAGGAGCGTGACGAGCCGATGCGGACGGCGCCGGATCGGCCCGCCGGGCGGCGCGGTCCGGTAATCGACTCCCCGCCGGCCGGGTCCAAGGACGGCGGGCCCATCGCGACCGCCCGGCCGGCTCCGCTCAACCACCACCCTCGAGCGGTATGTCCGGAATCCCTGAGGCACCTCAGCGGTACACCGACCGCTCACCGTGCACGACCCGCCGCGCTCACTGGTCATCGATGGCCGCCCGGCGAAGCTACTGAGTCGATCAAGCCGGTAGCCGGGCCGGTTCCTGCCAGGCGTCGCGGTCGGCCGTCGCGCACCTCATTCTCGGATAAACCACCTAATCACGACAAAGCGCTCAATCCCGTTATAGGTCCGTTCGGTGTAGCACCGTATGCGATAGCTGCTCATATCATTCACCGGTGGCACTTTCCGATCTTCGGCGTGAAATGGTGCTGGCGGCCATGACGGAGTACGACACCTTGGGCAGGGACGTCTTTCTCGAGACCCACGGATACGGTCCGGCGCGCGGCTACTTCGTCCGGTACGACGGCAGGCGGTACGACTCCAAGGCCATCGCCGGAGTGGCGCATCGTGGCGTGGACGGGCACCCGTTGCGAGCCGGGGACTTCTCCGGTGGGAACGCCACCGTCGCCCGCGTGCTGGAGAATCTCGGCTTCGAGGTCACCAGGCCGGACAAGTTCGATGATGGGCAGTACGTGGATGACCTGATCCACCAGGTCCGCACCCTCAAGACGGCCGCGTCGGCCACCCCTGGCGAGCGGAAGCGGCATCAGCCGTTGACCCTGCTCTGGGCCCTTGGCCGGGTGTCCCGGGGCGAGGAACGTCTGGCGCCGTGGAGCGAGACCTCCTTCGCCCTCTCGGCGCTCCTGCGGAGGTTCGGCCATCCAGGCGACGGCGCGCATGCCGAGTTTCCGGTACTCCACCTGCATCACCAAGGGCTCTGGGACTTCCCTGGTCACGAGGACGTGCCACGGGCGAGCGGCAGCGCGGCGCAGCGGTGGATGCGGGAGCTTCAGCCGATCAGCGGTTTGCGCTCATGGGTGCACGAGATCGTCACCGAACAGCCCGCTGTACACGCGCGGATCGTCCTGTGCCTCCTTGAGGAGTACTTCCGCGACGTCGACCGCGACGCGCTGCTCGCGGCCACCTCGCTCGCTCCGGAGCCCGACGTCGATTCACCGCTTCAGGAGGATGCCTCGCCTCTCCCGAAGGGCACCTCGGTGCCCGGCCGGCGCAGCGGTTCGACCAGCCGCGTGATCCGGGACACCGCGCTCGCGGAGCAGGTGAAGCTCGCCCATGACCACCAGTGCCAGATCTGCGGTACCCGGCTGGTGACCAGGCGGGGCGGCTACGCCGAAGGCGCCCACATCCGGCCGCTCGGCTCGCCGCACGACGGTCCCGACGAGCCGGGCAACCTGCTCTGCCTGTGCCCCAACCACCATGTCCTGCTCGACGGTGGGGCGATCAAGATCACCGACGATCTCGCAGTCGTCCACGTCTCGACCGGCCGGCCGATCGGCCCGCTCAGGCTCGTGGAGGGGCACCGGCCGGAGATCCGGCATCTGGCCTACCATCGGCACCTCTGCGAGGAACCGCCACCGCTGGGGAGATGAGCGTGCGGGGCCTTGGTGACCGACAGTTACATGGGCTCGTGTCATCCCCTTACTTACGACCGCCATGCGATGGTTGGGCGCCGTACGGGTTGGAGGCGGTTCTCAGGCTGCGTGGATCGGGCGCGCTTTCAGGAGGTCCTTGGCTTTCAGGAGGGGTGGGTCGTGGGGTGGGTCTTTTGGGGGTGGTCGTGGGTTAGGAGGCCGTCGACGAGGAGTTGCAGCATTCGGGTGGCCTGGGCGATGTCGGCGGCGGTCAGCATGATGCCGGCCATGCTGGCGGAGATGTCGGCCGGGTGGACGTCGGCGCGCAGGGTGCCGTCGGCCCGCCCGGCGTCGAGGATGGTGGCGATGGCGACCTCGAGGTGCTCGCGGGTGTTGCCGGAGCTGATCGCACCGCTGGCGATCACCGCGCGCAGGGCTTCGGCCATGCCGTGTTTGGTGGCGACGAAGTCCTGGTAGCGGCGCATCCATTCGCGCATGGCGTCGGCCGGCGGCAGATCGGTCACCAGTCGCGCGGCCATGGCGCACAGGCGGGTGAGTTCGCTGCGGTAGACCTCTTCGACCAGGGCTTCGCGTGATGGGAAGTTGCGGTAGAGCGTGCCGACGCCGACCCCCGCCTCGTGGGCGATGGTCTCGATCTTGACGGGGTCCGGGCCGGCGGTGAGGGCGCGGGTGGCCGCGTCGATGATGCGCTGCCGGTTGCGCTGGGCATCCCTGCGGGCGCCGGGACGTCGCTCGGACTCGGAAACCGCGATCACCTCTCAAGCGGAATCGGTTCCGCTTCTGCTAGGGTCGAATCGAACCAAGCGGAATCGGTTCCGCTTACGGTCATCGTATCCGGAGGTCCACACCCATGACCACACCGCGTGCGTACGCGTACGGAAAGCTGGGCGATCACCATGTCCTGCGGGTCGGCCTCGGGGCCATGCAGCTCGAACACGGGGACCCCGCGGAGGCCGTCAAGGTCCTGCGCCGCGCGGTCGAGCTCGGCGTCGACCACCTCGACACGGCCCAGTTCTACGGCACGGCCAACGACCTCATCAGGACCGCTTTGTACCCGTACGCCGACGACTTGCGGATCGTCACCAAGGTCGGCGCGGTGGCCCATCCGACCGAGCGGCTGGTCGCCGCCCAGAAGCCGGCGGAACTGCGGGCGTCGGTCGAGGACAACCTGCGCGCCCTCGGCGTCGAACGCCTCGCGGTGGTCAATCTTCGTCGGGCCGACGTGCCGCCGGGGATCACCGCCGGCGGCGACCAGGTGGTCGACCTGGACGAACAGCTGGCCGAGCTGATCGCGCTGCGCGACGAGGGCAAGATCGGCGGCATCGGCTTGAGCCACGTCAGCCTCGCCCAACTGCGGCAGGCTCTTCCGGCCGGCATCGTCTGCGTGCAGAACCTGTACAACGTTCTCATCCGTGACCACGAGGACGTGCTGACCGAGTGTGCCGGGCAAGGCATCGCCTGGGTGCCGTACTGCCCGCTCGGATCGGCCTTCGACCAACTGCCCAGCGTCACCGACGACCCGGTGGTCATCGCGCATGCCGGACGCCTCGGCATCACCCCTGCTCAGGCCGGGCTCGCATGGCTGCTCGGCCACAGCTCGGCCACGCTGCTGATCCCCGGCACCCGCGACCTCGCACGCCTGACCGACAACGTCGCGGTCACCCGGATCGAACTGGACCAGGAAGCGATGACGGCCTTCGACGCACTGGCCGAGAACGCGCTCGTGTGAGCGGAATACGCCCGCAGAGCGGCTCGAGAGAGCCCAGAACGATCCAGCTCAAAGGCACTTCTCTCGTATAGACGATCACGACCGGCAGAGCTCGCCGTGAAAGCGCCGGGCCGACGCGTCGGGTCGCGGCCCTCTGCGCGATGATTCGGGTGTGACGACTGCTGCGCAGTACGCGGAGTTCGCCGCGCGTGAGGCGCACGAGGTGTCGCCGGTCTATGAGCGTTTGTCGGTCGCGGTGTCTCGCGACGATGAGGTGCTGGCGCTGCTGGGCACGCTTCCGGAGGCCAAGCGGCAGCCGAACCTGCTGTTCGGCGTCGTGCGGTTGCTCGGCGGCTCGGTCGAGGACCCGGGCGCGTTCCATGACTACACGGTGGCGAACTGGCCCGCGATCGAGGCGGAGATGCGCGCCCGGGCCACGCAGACGAACGAGCCCGGGCGGTGTGCCGTACTGCTGCCGGTGCTCGCCGAGCTGCCGCAGCCGCTGGCGCTGCTGGAGGTCGGCGCGTCCGCCGGGCTGTGCCTCTACCCCGACCGGTACGCCTACCGCTACGGCGACCACGTGGTCGGGTCCGGCGAACCGGTCCTGGAGTGCGCGGCCACCGGACTGGCGCCGCCGCCGGGCGTACCCGATGTGGTGTGGCGGGCCGGCCTGGATCTGAACCCGCTCGATGTGACCGACTCCGCGGACCTCGCGTGGCTCGACGCCCTCATCTGGCCCGAGCACGCGCACCGCCGCGCCCGGTTGCGGGCCGCGGCGGCCGTCGCTGCGGCCGAGCCGCCGCTGCTCGTGCGCGGCGACCTGGTGGACGACCTGCCGGCGCTGGCCGCGCAGGCGCCGGCGGGCGCGACGTTGGTGGTGTTCCACACCTCGGTGATGTACCAGGTGCCCGCGCCGCGGCGGGAGGCGTTCGTCGAGGTGGTACGCGGGCTGCCCGGGCACTGGATCGCGAACGAGAGGCCGGGCCTGCTGCCCTATGACGCGCTGCCCGAGCCGCCCGGCGGGGCGCTGCACGTCCTTGCTCTGGACGGGGTGCCGCTCGCCTGGACCCGGCCGCACGGGCAGGCGATCAGCTGGTTCGCATGACTTCGCATGACTTCTTATGGCTCTGTTGGACAGGTCGTGGAGGGCGCCGTGCGGCAGGCATGTCAGGCCGTCCGAGACGCTTCGGGCGACGGTCCTTCATGGTTGAATCGCAGGCCGCGTCGCCGGGAGGCGGCCATTGGCCGGCGGGACCGGCTGGTGAGATGGGCGGGCCGCCGTGGGTCCTGCTCAGTTGTGTGCCCGCGGGGTCATCGTGGGTTCTGGTGGGCTTTCGGGCGACGAATCGTGTGTGGGAGTGGGCGCGCCGGCGCAGTGGGTGCGGATGAGGGCGATCACGGTGTCGGTGGTGTGGGCAAGGTAGGTGCGGCCGTCGGGGAGGCGTGCCTCCGGGCTGATGTAGCTGCGGCGGCCGAGGTGGGTGGCCGGGTCGAGCCGGTGCGTGATGATCTTTCCCGTGCGGGCTGCCCGGTTCCATCCGCTGCGGCGGAACAGGCGCCAGCGTTGAGGGAACATCCAGGTGGCGACCCGTTCGATCCAGTCGCTGTCGCTGGTGAGCTGGTACAGGCGTTGGGCGTGGGTGAGGTCGTTGGCGCCGTTGTGGAATCCGCCGAGGGTGATCAGCAGGAGCGGGGCGCGTAGCCGGGTGTGCAGTTGTTCGACCGCGCCGGTGGCGACCTGGGCGCCGCCGCTGTAGCTGAGCAGCACCACGGGTGTGCCGCTGCCTGACTGGTACCCGGCGAGCCGCAGGTGACCGGCTATCTGGGCGCCCACGGCGCGGTTGTACAGGGGACGGTACCGGCGGTCGGCGGCGACGAAGACCTGCATGACGTTGTGCAGGAACAGCAGGAGCCCGATGTGGTGGCGCATCCACTCCCATACGGGCCGGTTGACGAGCGGGGCGGCCAGCGGAGAGTAGGGCTGCACCTGGCCCAGCACGCGCAGCTCCGGCGCTCCGGCGATCACGGCCTGGACTAGCTGGCCACCGTCGCGGGTGTCGTGGAAGCGGCGTTTGCCGATGCCGTCGAGATAGACCAGGTAGGCGTCCGGCGGACGGTCTGGGTCCGCGCCGCGCGCGTAGGGCATGCCATGTGGGAGCTCGGTGGTGGGAGTCCCCCAGCCGGCGGTGTACGCCATCACCTCGTAGCGGGCGAGCAGCGCCTCGGCGAGCAGGATCGGGCCGAGCACCAGGACGAAGATCGGGACCTCGGTCACCAGTGCACCACCTTTCTCGCGGGCACTGTTATAGGACGCTTTCTCGCAGGCACGCCTACGGGACGCCTTTTCGCGGGCACCGCTATAGGAAGAGACTCGGCGGGAGCCGGAGTGACGGACATGTGAGCGGCGCCGCCGTCCGAGGTGACGGACATGGGAGCAGCCCCGCCGTCCGAGGTGACGGACATGGGAGCTCCGCCGCCGGGGGTGACGGTGAGGTGAGCAGCTTCGCCGTCCGGGGTGACGGTGATGTGGGAAGCGCCGCTCTTCGGGGTGGGGGTCATGTTGGGAGCTCTTGCGGTGTGGGCGTGTTGATCTTTATGACGACGTACCTGACCGCTTCGACGGTGATGCCGAGGCCGATTCCGGCGAGGGCCACGCAGCCCGCGGCGGTCCACCAGCCGAGCCCTGTCAGTGTGGCGAGCGGGGCGGCGAGGCTTGCTCCGACCCCGACGAGAAGCAGCAGGTGCAGCAGGGGCCCGAGCAGCGGGAACGCCAGGACGGCGGCCAAGAGCAGCGGGGCCGCCAGGCCGGGTGTCCAGGTCAGCGCGTCGGCACCGGTCAGGGGGGCGGACGGGTCGCCGGGCGGCTGTGCGCAGCAGGACGGGAGCGTCAGCCCGGCGAGGGTCCGCGCGGTCAGTGGCCACAGCGCGAACACCGAGCCCTCGATCAAGGCCCCGGTCAGCAGGAGCGCGATCGTCCGGGACCGCGAGGTGCCGGGCCGTCGCGCCACCATGGGCAGGAGACGCCCGAGGGCCTCCGACAGTCCCGCCAGCAGCAGCAGGACGGCGACGACGGGTGACATCGGTCAGCGCTCCCGTGGGGAGTCCGCCGTGACCGCCCGGCCGCCTCGGCCGACCCGCCGCAGATAGCGCTCGAGTTCGTCGGCGGCGCGCAGGTAGCCGCCGGCCTCGCGCTGGGCGATCCGCAAGGTGGCCGCCGCGGCCTGGAAGCGCGGCTCGTCGAGCAGGCGGCGGGCCAGGGTGTTCAGGGCGTCGGCGGTGGCGTCCTCGGTGCGGATCGACAGGCCGGCGCCCAGTTCGACGACCCGGCGGGCCACGAGCGGCTGATCGGCGCCCTGCGGGACCAGCAGCATCGGGACCCCGGCGTACATGGCCTCGTTGACGCTGTTCATCCCTCCGTGGGTGACGAACAGCGCGGCGCGGGCCAGCACCTCGGGTTGCGGCACGGATCGGCGGGCGATCACGTTGTCCGGCAGCGGCTCCAGCGCGGCCGGATCGACCTCTCCGGTGGAGATGACCCCGGTGCCGCCCAGTGGTGCGAGCGCGGCGGCGAACTCGCGCAGCAGCCGCGGGCCGGCGTTGAACACGGTGCCCAGTGAGGCGTACAGCACAGGGTCTCGCAGGCGGTCGACCGGGAACGACGGGTCGTTCGGGCGGGCGCCGAGGCTCGGGCCGACGAAGCGGTACGACTGGTCGAACGAGTCGGCGCCGGGCTGGAACGCGCGTGAGGTGAAGACCAGGTTGAGCGGCTGGCGTACGTTCAGCAGGTCGAGCAGTGGCAACCCGTGGGTGGCGTAGCGGCGGGACAACCCCCAGCGCGACCACAGGTAGCCCTGCGCGGTGCGGGACCGGGCCGCAGCCGTGGCGAGCAGTTCCCACGAGGCGCGGGTGGGGCTGGGCACCTGCCGGTTGAACGCGAAGGTGGTGAACAGCGACGCCGCCGGTACCTCGAGTTCGCGGGCGGCGACCGCGCCCCAGGGGCAGGCTGCGCCGTGGACGATCAGGTCGGGCCAGGACCGGCGCAGATCGGAGAGCACGGAGGGCAGCAGTCCGGTGGCGGTGCGCGCGAGCCCGTCCAGCATCGTGAGCGGTATCGGCGGGTCGGGGAGCGGCCGGTCACCCCCGGGGTAGAGGCGCACGGTCGCACCGGTGGCCTCGATCTCCTTCGAGAACGCGGCCGAGGTGTGGTACGTGACGGAGTGGCCGCGGCGGACGAGTTCGGCGACGACCGGCAGCGTCGGATTGATGTGCCCGTGCATCGGGATGTTGAGGAACGCGATGGTGCTCACAGGCCGACCCCCCCGATGGAGGCGGCCGGCGCCTGGCCCGGGCCGGCGGGTACCGCGGGAGGGGCGTCGCCCCGGTACAGGCCGGGCCCGGTGACGTGCAGGCCGTCGAGGAAGCGGCCCGCCGCGAGGGTGGCGGTGTCGATCAGCCGCTGGGCGTGGCCGAAGTCCCACGGGGCCGGCCAGGCCTCGATGCCGGTCGGCACGACGACGGTCGGAATCCGCTCGGACACCTCGCGCAGGTCGCGTTCGATCTGGTGGTGCAACAGCAGCAGCGCCGCCCTGGCGGCGACGGCGCCGGCCCGCATGGGCGTGATGATCGGGCGCGGCGGCCGACTCGTCGGACCGGTCGACACCACCACCACGCTGGCCGCCCCTGCCTGCAGGGCCGCCCGTACCGGGACGAAGGCGATCACTCCGCCGTCGACGAGCGTCCGGCCGTCCCGGTCGACCGGGGGCAGTACCCCCGGAATGGCCGCGCTGGCCAGCAGGGCGGACGCGAGATCTCCGTGGTCGAGCAGCGTCTCGGCGCCGGTGGCCAGGTCCATGGCCACGGCGGTGAAGGGCACCTCCAGCTGTTCGATGCGGGGCGGCAGCCCGGCCTGGGCGATCAGCCTGCGCAGGCCGCGATCGCCGAAGACGCCGGCCCGCGAGGACAGGTAGCCGAGCGGGAACACCTCCCGGCGCCGCGCGTGGGTCCACACGTGAGCGAGCCAGGGGGCGGCCGTGCCGGGGTGGGCGGCGGCGATCGCCCCGTTGAGGGCGCCCACCGAGGTTCCGACGATCAGATCTGGGACGAATCCGCGCTGCTCCAGCGCGTACCCGATGCCGACCTCCGCGGCCCCGAGCACTCCCCCGCCGCCGACCACCACTGCCACGGGGCGGGGAAGGGCGCGCAGACCCGGGGAACCCGGGTCTGCGCCGGGCCGGCTCGACAACGAGGACCACGTCCCCTTGTCGTCCGTGATGGCGTGACGCCGCTCGTGTCCATCGCCCGGCGTGTTCTCCCTTGCCGACGTCGTGGAGAGCCGGGGAGGCCGATCTCGGCGACATGTCACGTTCATGGTCCGCCCTCTCTTCTCGGCTCCGATTCAGTCGTTCCACCGGCTAAGACCGGGCCGTCACGAAATCTGTGACACCGCCGGCCGGGCCGATCGAGCCCGGATCGGGCCTGGTCAGGGGCCGGCGAACGCGATGAGCCGTATGCCGTCGGCGTTGACGGCGGCGGGCTCGGGCGCTCGGCTCGGCTGGTGCGTCGGTGGCGTGGCCGGCGCAGGTGGTGATCGTCGCCGTCGGAGGCCGGGGTCTGGCGATGGCCTGCCCGGGCGATCGGCGGATCCGGGGATGCGTGGATGCGTGGATCGAAAGCCGGCTCGGTGGGTTCGAGTCGTAATTCGTATCGAACGATACCGTATCGAATGAGTGGATAGCCGGTAGTGTGCTCTCATGACCGCCGACGTACCTCGCAGAACCGTGACCTCGCGTGCGACCGGCCGCCCCGGGGACACCTCGCCTTTCGCTCTCGGCCTGCTGCTGCGCCGGGCGCACTGGCGCGCCGCCGCGGTGATCGCGGAGATACTCCGGCCGCTCGACATCGAGTTGCGGCATTTCGCCGTGCTGCTGGTGCTGGTCGACCGCGGGCCCACGGCGCAGCGGGACCTGGTGGCGGAGACGGGGTCGGACAAGGCGGGGGTCATGCGGGTGGTGGACGATCTGGAGCGCTGGGGGCTTGCCGTACGCAAGAGCGTTCCGGGAGACCGGCGGGTGCGGGCCGTGGAGATCACGCCTCAGGGCCTCGAGCTTTTCGACGCGGCCCATGTCGCGGCGGAGTCGCTGACCGAGCGTCTGGTCGCCGACCTGGAGCCCGGCGAGTCCGAACAGCTGACGGATCTGCTGACCCGGCTCGTCCGCTCCGAGAGCGGTCCGGCGTAATCGCGCCCGACGCACCGGTCGCCGGCGGCACGGGAATGGGCGTGGGCGTGCGATTGGCCGGCGGCCGGGGACGTGCTCGGCCTGGGCGTCGGTTCGGGCAGCGCTCGTGCGGGCGCGCTCTCGTGGACCACTCCCCCGGGCGGCGCCGCGCTGGTACGGGCGTCGCCGGTCGGCAGATGGTATCAAATGATACTGTATCGATCGCGACATAATCGGGTGCGCTGGGCACATCAGGAGGAGAGACATGTCCGACCAGTTCCGCCTCGGCGGCGACCTCACGATCGACCGGCTCGGCTTCGGCGCCATGCGCCTGCCGCAGGACCGCCCGGGCGGACCCGCCCGCGACCCCGAGACCGGCCGCGCCGTCCTGCGCCGCGCCGTCGAGCTCGGCGTCGACCACATCGACACCGCCCACTTCTATCGCAGCGAGAACGGCTCGGTGCACGCCAACACCTTGATCCGCGAGACTTTGTCCCCGTACCCGGACGCCCTGGTCATCGCCACCAAGGTCGGCCCGGTCTTCGGCCCCGGCGGCCCCCGTCAGGGCACTCCTGCCGACCTTCGCCCCCAGGTCGAGGCCAACCTCGAAAGCCTCGGCCTTGATCGCCTCGACCTGGTGTACCTGCGCGTCGGCACGACGCGGCCCCCGCACGGCGAGTCGCTCGCCGAACGCTTCGAGGTGCTCGCCGCGCTGCGCGAGGAGGGCCTGATCCGCCACTTGGGCCTCAGCAACGTCGATGCCGGCCATCTGGCCGAGGCCCGCGCGATCGCGCCTGTCGCAGCCGTCCAGAACAACTTCAACGTCGCCGATCGCGACGAGACGACCGTCCTGGACGCCTGCGCACAGGCCGGCATCGCCTTCGTCCCCTTCTTCCCGCTCGGGGGCGGCGGGGCCGACATCGACGATCCGGGCCTGGTCAAGGTCGCCGGACGGCACGATGCCACCGTCCACCAGATCGCGCTGGCCTGGCTGCTGAGCCTGTCCCCGGTCGCCCTGGCCATCCCGGGGACCGGTTCGGTGGCTCACCTGGAGGAGAACCTGGCCGCCCGGTCGATCGCCCTCACCGCGGAGGACCTCGCCGACCTCGGCTGATCGCCCAAGGGCTCGCGCGAGACCGGGTGGCCTTCGGATTCGTGACACCGGGATCGAGGGAAAGGGACCTGTCACGGACCCGCGTGGTCGTCCGGGCCGGAAAGGCAGGCGGACCCTGCGCGTTCGAGCTCGAGGACGAGCGGGCGCGTGCCGTCATGTCCGGGAAACCGCCCGGGAACCAGGAAGGCCAGGAAATGAAGATCGCTGTCATCGGCGGGACCGGTCTCATCGGGTCCCGGGTGGTCAAGATCCTCAACGCGCGCGGGCACGCGGCGGTGGCGCACGCGACGTCCACCGGTGTGGACCTGCTCAGCGGCAGGGGCCTGGCCGAGGCGCTGACGGGCGCCGGCGTCGTCGTCAACCTGACGAAGCCGCGGACCTTCGACGAGGCCTCGCCCTCCTTCTTCCAGACGACCATGGACAACCTGCTGACGGCCGCCGAGGCGGCCGGCGTCGGCCACGCGGTCATCCTGTCGATCGTGGGCGCCGACCGGGTGCCCGACCTGGTCTACTATCGCGCGAAGGTGCTGGAGGAGGACCTGCTCAAGGCCGGCCCCGTGCCGTACTCGATCGTGCGTGCGACGCAGTTCTTCGAGTTCCTCGACACGGTGCTGTCGTGGACCTCCGACGAGCACACCGTCCGCCTGCCCGCCACCCTCATGCAGCCCATGGCGGCGGACGACGTCGCCCGGGTCGTGGCCGACGTCAGCGTGGGCGTCCCGCTGCGAGGCACCCGGGACATCGCCGGTCCCGAGGTCCTCGCGCTCGACGAGCTGGGCAGGATCACCCTCGCCGCCCGTGGCGACCGCCGCGCCGTCGTCATCGACGAGGACGCCGGCATGTACTCCGCGGCCTCGGGCCGCGCCCTCCTCGCCGACGACGGCGCCTTCATCTCCGAGACCACCTACCGGGAGTGGCTCGCGCGCGCCACGGCCTGACGGCGTCCGGCGCGAGGGGCTCGTCGATCGCGAAGCGACTCCGGCGGCTGTCACAAGGCGGCGGGCTGCCCGGTCTTAGCTGGCGACCGGTCGGCGACAAGACGCCCCCGGCGAAACAGGAAAGAGGGTCATCCGTGAAGATCGTGGTTATCGGCGGGACCGGGCTCATCGGCTCGAAGGTGGTGGCGAGGCTGACCGAGCACGGTCACGAGGCCGTGGCGGCGTCTCCGAAAACCGGCGTCGACACCCTCACCGGCGAAGGGCTGGCCGAGGCGCTGGCCGGCGCGCAGGTGGTCGTCGACGTGTCGAACTCCCCGTCGTTCGAGAGGGCCGCGGTGCTTTCGTTCTTCGAGACCTCCACGCGCAACCTGCTCGCCGCGGAGGCGGCGGCCGGCGTCGGTCACCACGTCGCGGTGTCGATCGTGGGAACGGAGCGGCTGCCGGAGAACGGCTACTTCGCGGCGAAGATCGCCCAGGAGCGCCTGATCGAGGAGTCGTCGATCCCGTTCTCGCTCGTGCACGCCACCCAGTTCTTCGAGTTCGCCCGCGGCATCGCCGACGAGGCCACGGCCGAGGGCAAGGTGCACGTCGCGCCGGTGCTCTTCCAGCCCATGGCGGGCGACGACGTCGCCCAGGCGGTCTATCGGGCCGCGGTGGGGTCGCCGTTGAACGGCAGGGTCGAGATCGCCGGTCCCGAGCAGTTCGGGATGGACGAGTTCTTCCGCCAGGCGCTGGCCGCCTGGGGCGACGGACGCGAGGTGGTCACCGACCCGCACGCGCGCTACTTCGGCAGCGAGCTGAGCGAGCGGTCGCTGGTTCCGGGTGAGGGCGCCGTCCTCGGCGAGATCCGCTACCACGACTGGCTGGAGCGGAACGCGACCGGGAAGTAACCGGGCGTCCGTGGCCGGCCGGAGGTGATTCCCCAAGGGCCCGGCGCCGCGACACGGAAGGCGGGAACCGCGAACGCGGTTCCCGCCTTCCGCGCTGTCAGCGCGCGGTGGTGAACAGGACCGCGCAATCCTGCACGGCCTCCACGCGGTGGCGGCGTCCTGGCATGACCAGCAGGTCCCCGGGCAGCCCGTTCGTCATGACCGCGGCGCGCGGCGGTCCCGCCGGGCTTCCAGCTCCTCCGGGTCGACCACGGTCAGCATCGGCTGCCCGGGCGCGCAGAACATCGTCACCACGAACGCCGACTCCTCGCCGGCGAGGTGGTTGCCGTCCTGGTAGTGGATCACGTCCCCACCGGGCTCCCAGAACGCCTCGCCCGCCTGGACGACCCGCGCGGGCTCGCCTTCGAGCTCGAAGTCGATGGCCCCCTTGACCACGTACCCGTACGCGGGCCCGGAGTGCCGGTGAGGCGGCGCGCCCGGGCTGTCCGGCGGCAGCGTCACCAGGATCGTCATGGCCTCGGCCCCCTCCGGCGCGGGCGGCGCCCCCGGCACGGTGGCGACCGTGTCGATTCTCGGCGGCGGCCCGCTCTTGCCGGGGTTGTCGATGTGGTGAGCGCTGGCGTGATCGGTGCTCATCAGGCCTCCTTCGCGAAACGGGTGGCCGGCTCGATCCGGCCGTGCACCAGCTCAGACCGGGCAACGCTCTGATCTGTGACAACGCCACGGACCGCGCGCCCGCCGGAGTCCCCGTCCGCGCGGTTGCGACGGTCATCGTCGCGGTGGGGGCCGGGCGCGCCGTCTTGGCTAGGCCGCGAACAGGAGTATCAGGCCGGTGACGGTGTACACGACCATCAGGGCCAGCAGAGGGATCTGGCCCCGGACGGCCGTGCGGTGGGGGAAGAGGGTCAGGGCGCGGTCGTGGGCCAGGACGGTGCCCATGATGTGGCCGACGACGATGACCGTCACCTGGAGCATGGCGATTCCGGCGGGACTGGTGCCGGCGGCGCCGACCTTCCAGCCGGCCGTGCCGAGCCAGTCGGCGCCGGTGACGAGCGGGTCCGACAGCAGGGCGATGGTCCGCTGGCCTTCCAGGAGCAGCAGCGTGAAGTAGTGGGCCACCAGGTAGCCCACGGCGATCGGCACGATCGAGTGTGCCAGCTCGCCCGCCATCGTCCCGCGCGCGGCTCCGCCCCAGCCGCCGGCCAGCGCGGTCGCCGCAAGGTAGGCCGCGAGGACCACCGCGATCACGGCGGCCAGGGCGGCCGTGCCCAGCACCGGGGCGGGCACGGAACTTTCCTGGACGTATCGCACCCAGAACGGGGCGTTGGAGACGCTGTCGTACATGGTGGACCCCAGCAGCACGATCACCAGGGCCACCAGGCCGGGGGCGGGCTCCTGCCCGGCCATGCCGTGCAGCGGGTTGCGCCAGGTGAGGGTGCCGTCGGGATTCCGGCCCACCGGGGCGAGCCTGCCCATGAGACCGCTGTACGCCTCGAACGTGTCGCCCTTGTCGAACCATCCGGAGCCGAAGACCCCCGCCCCCGCCAGCATGGCCACGGCGTACACCGCGAGCCAGGCGCCGATGACGGGCAGCGTGGCGCGTCCGGGGGCGACCAGTTCCAGCCAGGTGAACGCGAACAGCCCGGCGGCGGCGGGCCAGTACCCCAGACCTTCCGGCAGCGGCCGCACCCCGCGAAGGGGGTCACGGCGGAGCGCGGCGCAGGCCAGCAGATGTACGGTGCGCAGGGGGTTCACCGCGCGCCATACCGGGCCGAACAGAAGTGACAGCGGGATCAGGCCCACCCAGAACAGGACGTAGAACACTCCCGCCGTCGGATTGGCGGCCCGGTCGGGACCGAAGAGCAGCCCGACGCAGAAGTAGGCCGTGACGAGAAGCCCGGCCAGCCGCCAGAACCACCGCCACCCCGGCGCGCTCACCAGGCCCTGGACGCGCGCCGCCACGGGGCGGGCGTACCCGAGGGCGCCGGCGAGCCGCGGCTCGGTCCACAGGACGCCGAGCCCGGCGAACGACACCAGCAGGGCGAGGACGGCGCCGGTCATCGCGGCGGCGAAGGGGATCGGCAGGTCCTGGCGGCCTCCGACACCGTGGGCCAGTGCGAGCATCCCAGGTCCCTAGCGCACCAGGAGCTGGAAGAGCTGCAGTTCCTGGTCGTGGGTCTCCACTTCGAACAGGCCGCTCTGGTCGGCCACGAACTCGATCGTTCCCGCGGCGCCCGGCTTGAGATCCGCGGCCTTGTCGTAGCCGTGAACGTGCGCCACGTCCGCCACGTCGCTGGTCACGGTGATCCGCACCTTCTGCCCCTTGGCGACGTCGATGCGGGACGGAGGCGGTGCCACCGTCCGGCCGCTGATCGTCACCGTGATCTCCTTGACGGTGGCCGGGGCGGTGTTCGCGCCGGCGTCCGTGCCGCCGCAGCCGGCGAGCGCGGACAGCGCCACGCCGAGCAGCGCGATGAGCAGGAAACGGGATCGGGCAGCGAGGAATCTCACCGTGGTACTCCTGAAACGGGGACGGGCGCCGGTCATGGGTTCTGAACTGCGGCTCACCGGCGTTTGCCGGGAGAGTTCCGGCGCGGCGCGGGAGGCCGGGGCGAAGGGCGCGGCCCCGGGCGGGAACGCCCGCGCGGCGTGGGGCCCCCGGCCTGCCGGGGGCGGGCGGCTCGCGCCACCATGACTGCCGTCCCGGCGACGAGCAGCACGGGAACCAGCCACACCAGCCAGCCCGACGATGAGGACGGCTCCCCCGGGGTCCCCGGCGCGGCGGCCGGGCTTCCCTCGGCCTGCGACTCGGAGCCGTTGCCGCAACCGGTCTCCGGCATGCTCCTCGGTGTGCACGCCGGGGACGCGTCGGCCCGCGGCCCGACGGGTGCCACCTCACCGGTGTCACGGCCCTCGCTCGCGGGGGAGGGCGCGATGGGCTCGGGGGTGTCGGTGGGGCTCGTCCAGCCCTTGGGAGATCTGGTGGTCCGGCCGGTGTAGGTGAATCGGATGTCTCCCCGCACCACGTCTCCGTCCGAGGCGACGGTCTCGTAGTGGGCGACGTAGACGCCCTTCTCCGGCCAGTGCGCCACGGGGATGCGCACCTCGAAGCCCTCGTGATACAGCCGAGGCTCCCATACGCCGTTGACGAGGAAGAATTCCCGGACCGGATCGTCCAGGCGTTTGATCTCGCCGTGCGACCACGGCCGGTCGACCCGGGCGCCGCTCGGCGCGGTGACGGTGAAGTACGTGTGGGACACCGGCTTCTCGGTGAAGTACAGCGAGACCGCCTCCAGCGGTTCGCCGACCTTGCTGTCCTTGGCCGGTACCGAAAGCGCGAGCTGCCCGTGAGCCTCCGCCGGGGACGCCGACACCACCACGAACAGAGACCCAAGGACGATCAGCAGCAGTACCCGGACCGACCAGTTCATGGCCGTGGACCGTCCTCTCCCCGTCGAGGAAGGCGCGCGGCGAAAGCGCTCGGAACAGAGCGGCAAGAAGCCGGCGACGCAATCAGATGAGAACGAAAAGGCGTGCGCAAGCGCATAAATCCTTTCCATAACGCGTGCGCCGACCACGTCGATAGCGAATAAGAGACACCAGGCGCGCGGAGGTGCCGCCCCACCGCGCCCAACCGTTACCGCGCCCACATTGTCGTCATGAGCCCGGGTAAGCGTCAACCCTCCCCCGGGCGAGCGTCAACGCCGGCCCGCGCAAGCCGGGTGGCGCGACGGGTTCCCGCGGCGCGGAGCGTCCGGCGTCCACGGCGAAGGCGCGATCGCCGTTCGCTCGATCCACGCGGTCCTCGCGTCTTGAGGCGCGTCCGTGGTCCGGGGCGGGCGCGGCGGGCGGCGGGCGGCGGGCGGCAGGGAGGAGCAGGTGCCCACGCGAGACGGTCAAGTCGTCGTCAATAAGCGTTCCAGTCACCGCGATTATCTTTGCCTGACGGCGGCGAGGGATATCCGGAGCCGATCCGTGTTCTCGACCCGCCGGCCCATGGCGCCTCGTCATGGCCGGATCTTCTATGGAGTGTCATGTCCACGTTCTTGCCCCCGCCGTCTCTGGCCGAGTTGTCCGAGGCCGAGGCCATGTACCAGTTCGAGTCGAACGCGCCGACCGTGGTGCGCGAAGCGCTCGGAATCGAGTGCGTCAGGCTCGCGGGTGGCGTGCTGCTGTCGATGCGGGAGGATCCGGCGAAGTACTGGAGCAAGGCGCTCGGCTTCGGCTTCGCCGAGCCGGTCACCGCAGGCCTCATCGGCGAGATCTGCGATTTCTACCGGTCGAGGAACGACCCGTCGGCCGTGCTGCAGCTCGCGCCCTCGGTGCTGCCCCCCGACTGGGAGAAGATCTGTGCCGAGCACGGCCTGTCGCAAGGGGGGTCGTCGGTGAAGCTCGCTCGCGACCTGTCGACGGACGTGCCGGCCGGGCACACAGGGCCGCGTGTCGAACGAGTCGACGCGAAGGACGCGCACGAGTGGGCGACGGCGCTGATGCGCGGTTTCGACATGCCCGAGGGACCGCTGGTGGAGATGGCGGCCGGCTTCGCCGTGCACCCCGACTTCCGCGCCTACGTCATCCGAACCGGCGGGGAGGTGGTCTCGGTGGCCGGCATGTACATCGGCGGCGAGACCGCGCAGCTCCTGGGCGCCGCCACGCTGCCGGAGCATCGGGGGCGCGGCGCCCAGACCGCGATGTTGCGAGCGCGAATCAACGACGCCACCGCGGCCGGCTGCCGCGTGATCTTCGCGGAGACCGGGGCCGAGGAGCCGGGTGCGCACAACACTTCCTTGCACAACATGACGAGGGCGGGCTTCGTCCCGATGTACACCCGCGTCAATTGGACCCTGAGCACCGAGCTAGGCGGTGCTCCGGCCGGCCAGTGAGATCAGCTCGGTCGCGGCAGGCCCGGAGGAGGCCGGGTTCTGCCCGGTGACGAGAAGCCCGTCGGTCACCACGTGCGACTCGAAGTCGCCGGCCTTGGAGAAGTCGGCGCCCTTGGCGACGAGCTCGTCCTCCACCAGGAAGGGCACGACCTTCGTCAGGCCCATGGCCTCTTCCTCGCTGTCGGTGAAGCCGGTCACCCTTCGTCCCGCCACCAGTGGGGTGCCGTCCGGATTCTTGGCGTGACGCAGCACGCCCGGCGCGTGGCACACCAGCGCGAGGGGCTTGCCCGACGCGGCGATCCGTTCGATCAACCCGATGGAGGTCTCGTCCTCGGCGAGGTCCCACAACGGGCCGTGCCCGCCGGGGTAGAAGACCGTGTCGAAGTCGTCGGCGGACACAGAGTCCAGCCGCACGGTCCTGTCCAGCTGAGCCTCGGCCTGCGCGTCGGCTTCGAATCGGCGGGTCTGGTCGGTCTTGAACAGCTCCTCGTCGCTCTTCGGGTCCAAAGGCGCGCGCCCGCCCTTCGGCGAGGCCAGGGTGATCTCCCACCCGGCGTCCTTGAAGCGGTAGTACGGCGCGGCGAGCTCCTCGAGCCAGAACCCGGTCTTGCGTCCGGTGTCACCCAGCTCGTCATGCGAGGTCAGCACGATCAGAACCTTCAAAGTCCTGCTCCTCGTCTCGTCGGTGGTCTTCGGTGACCACCGGTGCGGTCCCGCGCCGGACGCCGGGTCATGCGCGGCGCCTCATCGCTCATGTGCGAAAGGTACGGGCGCGTACTTGACATGCACTGGATGAAAAGTGAACCCGCGCCGGCCGGAGGCGTTCTTTTGTGGTCCGTGGCGGAAATCCTTCAACGAAGTCGCCGCGGCGATGGAGCGCACGCGGGAAATCACGTGGCATTTGTTGATGACGAGTGAACAATCACTGGATTCGTCGCCGGCCCCGCGGACATGACCGGCATATCCCCAGGTCATAGGCGATTTCCGGGAATCCATCATTACGGCGCCATGTGGCATTGATCACACGCCTTATGTGACTTTGTACGCAGAATGCCCACTATCGTCGTCTTTACTGTCTGCCTGTGGCAAAGAATGCCGCAAGGGACTACCAAGAAAGAAGGGTCACGATGAAGACGTCGACACAGATGGGCAAGGGCCGAATGTCGTGGCAGCGCGTTTTCGGAGGAGCGGCGGCGGCGGGAGCGGTCGCGATGGTGGCCGCCGGCACGGTGAGCGCCGCCCCCGCGTCCGCCGCGTCCCAGCCCGTCAGGGTGATCACGGCCCCCGCCGCGCACGACCACACGCACACGACCGGGACGGTCGGCGCGCATGAGCACACCCAGACGACCGGCACGGTCAGCGCGCATGAGCACACCCACACGACCAGGAAGTACTACTTCGCCGCCGGGCTCCTTGGCCGGAACGAGGTACGCGAACCGGGCAAGAAGGTCGACGACCCGAACGGCGTGGCCCTCGCCAAGTTCCGCATCAGCGGCAACCGCTTCTACTACGTCGTCCAGTGGAAGAACACCGGCAGGCCCACCGCCTTCCACATCCACCGGGGCAAGGCGGGCGTGAACGGTCCCGTCGTCATCGACCTGCTGTCCAACGGCACCATTCGCGGCAACACGAGCTTCGGCTCCGTTCGCGTCAAGAGCAGCCTGCTCGCGGGCATCAAGAAGAACCCCAAGAACTGGTACGCCAACCTGCACACCGCCCAGTTCCCCGACGGCGCGGTCCGTGGCCAGCTCCACAAGGGCGGCCGCTGGTAAAGCGCCCTCCGTGGCCGGGCACTCCACGAAAGTGGAGTGCCCGCCCGGCGCGCGTGCGGCCGTGGCGACCCTGGCGTCCGCCGGCCGTCCCCACGCGGCCGCCGAGGCGACCGCGTATTCGGACCGTCCCGCGAGACGCCACGCCTTCCGGGTGTACGCGTTTTGACAAACGGAGAAACAGTTCATGACTTCCTCTGTCGATATCGCATTCACGCCCAGGACAGAGCCCCCGCCGCGTCGTGCGAGCTGGGCGGTCCTGCGCCCCCTTGTGCGACGGCTGCACTTCTACGCCGGGCTGCTCGTCGCGCCCTTCCTGCTGGTCGCCGCGGTCACCGGCTTCCTGTACGCCGCCTCGTTCCAGATCGAGAAGATCGTTTATCGGCACGAGCTGACCACAGCGGCCGGCCAGACGCGACTGCCCTTGTCCCAGCAGATCGCGGCGGCCCGCGCGGCACAGCCTCAGGGCAAGGTCAGCGCGGTGCGGCCGGCCGTCGAAGCCGACCAGACCACCCAGGTGCTGCTCGACGTCCCTGGCCTGGCGGAGAGCACCAAGCTGGCCGTCTTCGTCGATCCCTACACCGCCCGGATACGCGGCGAGCTGGAGAGCTACGGCGGCTCGGGCGCGCTGCCCGTGCGGGCCTGGATCTCCGGCCTCCACCGGAGCCTGCACCTGGGAGAGCCGGGACGCGTCTACAGCGAGCTGGCGGCGAGCTGGTTGTGGGTCGTGGCGCTCGGCGGCCTGCTGCTGTGGATCGCCCGGCGCCGACGCAGGCGCCGCCGGCTGATCTTGCCGGAACGCGGCGCCACGGGTCTGCGACGCACGCTGTCCTGGCATGGCTCCGTCGGCGTGTGGGTGGCGCTGGGCCTGCTCTTCCTGTCCGCCACCGGCCTCACCTGGTCGAAGTACGCGGGAGCGAACCTCGGTGAGCTGCGCGCCGCCTGGGGCTGGGAGACCCCGGCGATCTCCGCCTCTCCCGCCGACCACGCCGCGCACACCGCGGGCGGCCACCAGCACGGAGCCGCCTCCGCGATCAGCGCCGACCAGGTCGTCCAGGCGGCCGCGAGCAAGAACCTGTCCGGCCCGCTGGAGATCGTCTGGCCGGCGGAGGCCGGCGGCCCGTACGTGGTCAAGGAGATCGACGGTCACTGGCCGGTGCGCCTGGACCAGGTGGCGGTCGACTCCACCACGGGGCAGGTGATCGCGGAACTGCCCTTCGCCGGCTACCCGCCGGCCGCCAAGCTGACCCGATGGGGCATCGACGCCCACATGGGTGTGCTGTTCGGCCTCGCCAACCAGCTCGTGCTGATGGCCGTGGCCGCCGGGCTCGTCACGCTCATCGTGCTGGGCTATCGGATGTGGTGGCGGCGCCGTCCCGCCGCGACGCCCGCGCGCGGCGCCTGGAGGCAGGCGCACTGGACGGTGCCGGCGTCGGCGGCGCTGCTCACCGTGGCCGTCGGCGTTCTCCTGCCCTTGATGGGCATCTCACTGGCCGCGTTCCTCGTGGTCGACGTTCTCCGCGGAAGACTCGCTCGGGCGAGGCACGGCGGCGGTCACCCCTGAGCCTCGGCCGGAGAGTCACCCCGATTGATACGCTGGCCGAGAACCGGTCCTCGCCCGGCCCGTGGCTCTGGATCAGCGCGTGACGCATCGGCGGACGCGCCCGGCGCGTGAAGCGCCGGGGCGAGAAGCGGCGTCACAGGCGCCGCACTCTGCCGGGCGCGACCACCGGCCTGACCTACCGGCGGGGCGATCCCGGCGTCCCAGCCGCCGGCGGCGCACCTCGACCGCGCCGGCGCCGGCTTCTCACCGGGGGCCGCGGAAATGTGGAAGATCGGCGTCTGTGGCCGCAGGGGGTGCACTATGACGAGCTCGGAACTCGAGCACCGCGTGAGCTCGGCGGATCTCATCTCGGCGCTGGCCGCCCGCGCGCCCGAGATCGGAGGCAACGACGGCGGCTGGCCCGGCCTGACCCTCTACCGCTTCACCGAGCCGATGGCGCCCGCCTGGGAGGAGATCCAGTCGCTGTCTCTCGGGATCGTCGCGCAGGGCAGCAAGGCGGTGATCGTGGACGGCAAGCGGTACCTATATGACCCGTTCCATTACCTGGTGCTCAGCGGCAACGTGCATTTCCAGGCCGAGGTCCTGCGGGCCAGCGCCCGCGAGCCGTTCCTGGCCTTCGTACTGGAGATCGACCCGGCGCTGGTGCGGAAGGTCTCCACCGACATGCTGGGCCGGCGGTCGGGCGCGTTCGACCCGGCCGCGGAGCACGGCGAGGCCGACCGATGCGTCGTCTCTCCGCTCGATCCGGAGCTCATGGCGGCGGTCCTGCGGTTCCTTCGGTCGCTCGACAGCGGAGCCGACCGGCGGGTGATGGCGCCGATATGCGTCGAGGAGATGGTCTACCGCGTGTTGCGCCGCGAGCAGTTCTCCCGGATGCTGCACATCGCGGCCAGGCAGACCTCGCACAGCTCGATCTCCGCCGCGCTCACGTTCGCACGGGCGCACTATGCGGAGCCGTTGACGGTCAATGACCTGGCCAGGCAGGCGGCCTTGAGCCCATCGGCGTTCTCGACCCTGTTCCGCGAGATCACCGGCCGCCCGCCGTACCGGTTCCTGAAGGAGTACCGGCTCGACCGGGCGCGCGAGCTGCTCGTCGACCACCGCAGGAGCGTCGCCGAGACATCCCGTCACGTGGGCTACGCGAGCGTCTCGCACTTCATCAAGGAGTTCCGCAACCGCTTCGGCGTCACGCCGAAGGCCTACGCCGACGCGCGCGACGTGGAGGCCGAGCTGCGAAGGTTGCGCTCGCGCGCCGAGTAGGGCGTTCACGCGAGCCCTCCGCGCCGGCGAGATCGATCAGGATCCTCCGCCGTCGTGGAATGGGCACTGATCGAGCAGGATCACGGTACCTGTGAGCTTGGCGGTCCGCTTGACTGACCGGACCAGGCGATTCGCGAGCCGTCACGACGAACAAGGTGGTCCATGCGTGGCTGTGCCAATCCTTCCCATCGGTAGCGGTGGCGAGGACCGATCGGCTGCCGGCGGTTCCATGATGTTCACGATTCTCGGGCCCATGCGGCTCTGGCGGGACGGCGTCGAGTTGCACGCCGGGCCGCGGCAGCAGGCCTTTCTGCTGGCCCTCCTCCTGGCCAGGGAAGGACGTCCGATCAGCACCGACGAGCTGATCGACTTCATCTGGGTCGGCTATCCGCCGGCCAGTGCCCTCAACGTCATCCACAAGTACGTCGGCTCGTTGCGCCGGCTGCTGGAGCCCACGCTCTCGGCGCGAGGCTCCGGCTCGTACCTGCGGCGGTCGGGCAACGGGTACCTGTTCACGGCAGGCGCCGGGACGCTGGACCTCGTCGTCTTCAGGGATCTCGTCCAGGCCGCCGGTACCGCCCTGGCGGAGGAGCGCCACGAGGCGGCCCTCGACCGCTACCTGGAAGCGCTGGGACTCTGGCAGGGCCCCGCGGGCGACGGGCTGAACCAGGGACCGGCCGCACCGGCGATCTTCGCGAGGCTGGACGGCCAGTTCTTCCAGGCGTGCACGGCGGCGGCCGATCTCGCGGTGTCGCTGGGCCGGCCGGACCGCGTGCTGCCGTCCTTGCAGCTGGCCGCCACGATGGCGCCGCTGCACGAACCCGTGCAAGCGAGCCTCATCTCCACTCTGGGCGCCGCCGGTCAGCAGGCGGAGGCGTTGTCGGTGTTCCGCGCCGTCCGTGCTCGCCTCGCCGACGATCTCGGCATCGACCCCGGCCAGGCCCTGATCGCCGCGCATCAGCGGGTGCTGGACCAGGACCTCGCGCCGGCCGGGGCGGTGACCGTCCGGCGGCCGGCCGGACACCTGCCCGCGCCGCCGCCGGCCGCCGCGGAGGCCGGAACACCGCCCGCGGAGGCCGGAACACCGCCCGCGAACGTCCTGGTCGGCCGCGGCGAGGAACTGGCGGTGCTGCGGCAGGCGATCGATCCGGTCTTCACCGGAGGCACCGGGTTCGTCGTCCTGGAGGGCGAGCCGGGGATAGGCAAGACCCACTTGCTGAAGGAGCTCACCGCCGAGGCGGGCCGGCGCGACGCCGGCGTCGTCTGGGGCCACTGCCTGGAAGGCGAAGGAACGCCGGCGATGTGGCCGTGGGCACAGGTGGTCGGCAGGGTGCTGGACGAGCTTCCCGACACGGCGCGGGAGACCTGGCTCGCCGGCGATCTCGGCCACCTTCTCGGGCCGGACTCCGACCTCCTCAGCCGATCGGCGGCCCCCGGCGGCAGTGCCCGGTTCCGCCTGTTCGAGGCGATCGTCGCCGCCGTCGGCCAGGTGGCGGCGCGGCGGCCGCTGGTGCTCGTGATCGACGACCTCCAGTGGGCCGACATCGCGTCGCTGCGATTGTTCGGTCACCTGGCGGCCCGGCTGCCGGGCGGAACCGCGATCATCGGAGCGCTCCGCGACCGCGCGCCTGTGCCCGGAACGGCGCTGGCGCGGACGCTCGCCGCGGCGAGCCGGGTGCCCGGTCACTGCCGCGTCCGGGTCGGTCCGCTCGGCCTGGCCGGCGTGGCCGAGCTCGTCCGCCGCGAGACCGGCCGGGATCCGGATCCGGGCGCCGTCCACGGCATCCACACGCGTACCGCCGGCAACCCGTTCTTCGTCCGGGAGCTGGCCCGGCTGCTCGCGGACGGCGGCATGATCACCGAGGACGCCGTGGCGCGAGCGGGAGTGCCCTCCACCGTGCGAGATGTCGTCCGTGACCGGATGACCGGGCTCGACGACCACGCCAGGGACCTGCTCCAGATCGCCGCGCTGATCGGACGGGAGGTGGACCTCGGCCTGCTCGCCGATGCCGCCGGCCTCGACGTGCAGACCTGCCTTGACCGCCTGGAGCCCGTGGAAACGCTCGCCCTGCTCGAACCCGCGCCCGAAGACCCCTACTCGTTCCGCTTCTCGCACGATCTGGTCCGCGAGGCGGTCACCGAGACCACGCCCCGGGGACGGGCGATCCAACTGCACCTGCGCGTCGCCGACGCGATTGAGCGCACCGGATCCTCCTGCGACCATCTGGCCGAGCGCGTCGCTCACCACCTGTGGGCCGCCGGCCCGCTCGCCGATCCGCGCCGGACGGCGGCGGCGCTGGTGCGCGCGGGCCGTCACGCGGCGGCCAAGTCCGCGCTCGAGACCGCCGAGAGGCGGCTCCGGCCGGCCGTCCGGATCGCGCGGACCGCGAATCTCGCGGAGCTGGAGCTGTCCGCCCTGTCCCAGCTGATCGCCGTCGTGGGAATGCGCTCGATGTACGGCACCTCGACGGTGGATCTGCTGGAACGCGCGGAGCACCTGGCCCGGAGCCTCGGCCGGGAGCTCGACACCACCGTCTTCCTCTACTCCCGCTGGATGGCGCATGCCCAAGTCCTCGACAGGGACCGCAGCACGCCGCTGGCGCGCCGGTTGCTGGAAGAGGGCGAGGCATCCTCTGAACCGCTCCTGCGCGCGTACGGCCTGCAGGCATGGGGACTTCAGCGATTCAGCGATGGAGACATGGGCGAGGCCTTCCGCCGCCTGAGCGAGGCGAGCCGATTCCTGCTGACCCGCGTCGTCCGGCGCGAGGAGGATCCCGTCCGGCACGACCTGAAGCTGCTCATGATCGGGATGCTCGCGGAGGCGACCGCCATGCACGAGGACGTCGACGGCGCGCGATCGCTGCTCGACGGCCTGGAGGCCGCCGGCGACGACCCGTTCACGATCACGGTGTGGGCCGCCCACGCGGCGAGGACGGAAGCGGTGATCGGCGACCCGGTCCGGGCCTCGCGCGCGGCGGAACGGGGCATCGCCGCGGACCCCGGCTTCTCCTTCGTGTTCCTCGGCACCTACCAGCGGCTGGTCCGCTGCTGGGCCCTGGCCATGACGGGCAGGGACCCGGCCGGCGCCGCGGCGGAGGCCGAGCGGCTCATCGCCACGAACCTCCTCGACCCGCCGCGAGCCAGCGTCTCGACGTTCTACGGCCATCTTTGTGAGATGTGGCTGGTCGCCGGGGCGCTCGACAAGGCCGCAGCCGCCCTCGACCGGGCCGACTCGTGCCTCGATCTCTACGGCCAGCGCTACCCGGAAGGCCTGCTCCTCCTGCTGCGGGCGCGACTGCTGCTGGCCAGAGGGGAGTCCGACGCCGAGGTCAGGGCCGTCGCGGAGAGGTGCCGCACGCTGTCCGCCGAACGCGGCACCCACCTGTTCGCACGCCGCGCCGAAGAGTTCCTGGCCACCCTGGACGACCGCCCGGCCGTCCACTGATCGGAGCCACCGGGTCGGCTGACCCGTCCCCCGTCCCCCGTCCTGCCGCCGAGCGACGTGGCGGCGGCCTTTCAGGCGAAGCCGGCCAGTTTGTACAGGACGAGGGAGCCGGCGACCGCGACGTTGAGGCTGGCCCCGGTGCCGATCATGGGGATCTCCACCACCTGGTCGAGGAGGTCGAGCGCCTCGGGCGGGATGCCGTCGCTCTCGTGGCCGAGGACCGCGATGGTCGGCCGGCGTGCCATGGGCAGGTCCGCCAGGCGTATCGCGTCCTCGGCCAGTTCGACGCCGAGCACCGCGGATCCGGCCGACCGCTGCCGGGCGAGCCACGTCAGCGGGTCGCCCACCCAGTGCACGCACGCCGGGTGGCGCAGGGTGTGCCCGCGGCGCAGCGCCTCCGGCACCCACGGCAGGCGCGGTACGGCCAGGCAGGCGCCGACGGCGTCACACGTGCGGAGCAGGGTGCCGAGATTGACTCCGTGCAGCGGCCAGAGCGGCGCGACGGTGAGATGTCCGAGGCAGCGCGGCGGGCGTCGCCGCCGCTCGGCTCGCAGGTCTTGACGGGTGCGGACCCGCACGGCGCGCCCGCTCACCACAGGTCGCGGAGCGCTCCGGCGCGGAGGAGATGAAGGCACATGACGATGAGCGCTTTCAGCGGCACGCCCGGACCATCGACGGATCAGATCGCTTCCCAAAGTACAGGACGGACGCCTGGCGCGAAATCGCCCGCGCGCAAGGAGTCGCCTCCTGGCCTCAGGCCTCTCGCGTGCGCTCGCGCGGGTCCTGGCGGGCCGGCTCGCCGTTGGCCTCTGGAATGGCCGATGGGTACCGGGCTTAATGTCTTCGGGCGAAGGAGTTCACCTGGCCGAAACCTAAGGCGGGGGTCATGCTGGGTAGAGTCCGGCCATCCTCGACAACGTTGACCCGTTCATCGGCAGCGCGGCGACAGACCTGCCTCGGGCGCGGGGTCTGGCCGCCACTTGGTGGTGGCCGAAACCGCAGGTGGGCAACACCCACCCGGGCGCCACGTCGCCGCTGGGCATGGTGTCGGCCTGCGCCTACTCCGGTGCGTACCCGACCGGTTACGGGCGGTACGCCAAGAACACCGAGGGCGTGCCTGAGGAGATGTTCGAGCGGCTGCTGGCGTCCGGGTTCACGCATTTCCAGCAGTCCGGCACCGGCGCGATCCGCAAGTACTACAACTACGTCCGGGTCACCCCGATGGTGCAGCCGCTGGACGTGCTGGGTGAGGCGTGGCCGCTGCGCGACGAGGTGGCGGAGGCGGGCTACTACGCGGCCACCCTGGACACCGGCGTCCGGTGCGAGGTCACCGTGGGGGCCAAGGTGGCCGTGCACCGGTACACGTTCCCCGAGCATCCCAGTGCCCGTGTCGTGGTCGACATGTCCTGCGGCGGCCTGGCCATCGAGCTCGGCCGCACCGTGCCGTTGCGGGCGCAGGTGGAGAGCATGGGCCACGGCCGGGCCCAGGGCACGGTGGTGATGGAGGGCGTCCCGCTGTCGGTGTACATGGAGGTCGACAGCCCAGGCTGGCGGCAGATGCTCTGGTATGACCGGCGGCTCGTCGACGGCGGCACCCGCCTGGACTTCGACAGCATCCGGCACACCACGCTGCGGCCGTTCGGAATGCTCTTCATGGGGCCGACCACGGCGGGGCAGACCATCGAGGTGCGGCTCGGGTTCTCGCTGCGCGGGTGCGACCAGGCGCGGCAGAACCTCGAGCGCGAGTGCGGGCCGGCGCGGCCGGCGTTCGACGTGGTGCGTTCCCTCACCCAGAACCGCTGGGGCGAGTACCTCGGCCGCGTGCAGGTCGAGGGGGGCACTCCGGCACGCCGCACCGTGTTCTCGACGGCGCTCTACCATTCGCTGATCAAGCCGTGCATCGCCGACGACGAGAGCCCGTTCTGGCCGAACACCGGGCCGTACGCGTTCGACGTGTGCACCATGTGGGACATCTACAAGACGCAGTTGCCGCTGCTCGCGGCCATCGCCCCCGACCGGGCGGCGGACCTGCTGGAGTCGCTGATCCGGGTCTGCGAGGAGGAGGGCAACTTCCCGATCGGCTACCGGATGGCTCGCGGCGCCGACCGGTTCTTCCGCCAGGCCAGCGCACTGGTGCACACCGCGCTGGCGGACGCCCACGCGCTGGGCCAGGTGCCCCTGGACTGGAACTGGGCGCTCGTGCACATGGCCGACGACCTGCGCCGCCTGTACGGCGAGGACTTCTTCGAGCACGGGGTGGTGCATCCGATCACCCACACGCTCGACCTCGCCTACGCCCACCACTGCACGGCGCAGGTCGCCCGGGCGCTGAACGACCGGCGCCTCGCCCACGATCTGGAGGAACGCAGCCGCCAGTGGGTGAACGCCTTCGACCCGGGCACGGGGCTGCTGCGCGACTCCGAGTTCTACGAGGGCGGCAAGTGGAACTACTCGTTCCGGTTGCTGCACGACATGGCCGCGCGCATCGCCCTGGCCGGCGGCGACGAGGCCTTCATCGGCAAGCTCGACAGGTTCTTCGGCTTCGGCGCCGAACCGGTGCGGCAGCCCGGCCGGCGCCCGCAGCTCGCTGAGATGGCGGCCGGATACGCCCTGAACCGGTTCGAGGGGTTGAACAACGAGCCCGACATGGAGGCGCCGTGGGCCTACCACTACGCGGGCCGGCCCGACCGCACGGCCGAGGTGGTGCAGGCGGCGCTCACCTGGCAGTTCGGCACCGGGCCCGGCGGGCTGCCCGGCAATGACGACTCCGGCGGGCTGAGCTCGTGGTACGTGTGGGCGTCGCTGGGGCTGTTCCCGGTCGCCGGGCAGAACCTGTTCCTGGTCAACACGCCCGCGTTCGCCCGGGCCGTGCTCCACGCGGGCGGCAACGAGTTCGTCATCGAGACCAGCGGGCACCGCGAGACGCCGATCGGCGTCGACGGCATCGACCACGACCCGCCGGCGCAGTATGTTCAATCGGCTACCCTCAACGGCGAACCCCTGCATACGACACATTTGAGCGCTGCCACCGTGCACCGCGGCGGGCGGTTGCACCTGCGGCTGGGGCCGGAGCCGTCGGCGTGGGGGCGGACGATCCGCCCGCCGTCCCTTTCCGATCCGCCCGTGACACCGGAGGAAGCACGATGACCCAACCCTCTCGCCGTCTCGTCATCGCGGTCAGGGCCGACCCGGTCATCTGCGGCCATTCCGGCGAGGCCCGCAACCTCGCCGAAGTGGCGCTGACCCGCGGGTTCGACGACGTCCGGCTGCTGACCTGGCCGATTCCGACGCTGCAGGCGGCCGGGCTGCCGCTCAAGCCGCTGGACCGGCTGCTGCCGTACAGCCCCGGGATCACCGTCGAGCGGCCGGAGGCGATCGGGGACTACCGCGTGCCGGACGGGCGCCACCAGGCCGGCCTCACCGGCCGCCTCGTCGAGCTGCTCGCCGAGCCGATCCCCACGACGTGCCTGTCGATGTACCTCGTCCCGCACACCACGGTCGTCATGGACGCGGTCGCGGCCGCGCGCGCGGCCGGGTTCGCGCCGAACGTCCGCACCATCGCCAAGGCGGTCGGCTCCGACGTGACCAACGTGATCCGGTCGTGCCTGCGGGAGGGCCGGTTCGGCGCGGCGACCGTGCTGTTCACCACGTTCCTGGCCAACGACGAGGTCGTCGCGGTCTCCGAGTACACGCGGCAGGAGATCATCGCCTCGGCCGAGCAGGTGGACGCCCATTCGGGCACCTCGTTCGCCGAGCAGTGCCGGCGCCGCGTGACCGTCAGCTACCCGCCGATCGACTCCTCCGCCTTCCTCGACCTGGATCCGGCGGAGGTGGACGCCGCCCTCGCGAGGCGCGGCCTGAAGCGCGACGGGTACATCCTGTTCCTGTCCCGGGTGGCCCGGGCCAAGGGGATCTACGACCTGCTGATCGCCTTCGGTCAGATGCGCAGCCGCTCGCACGTGAAGCTGGTCGTCGCCGGCACCGGGCCGGCGCTCGAGCACGTGCAGGCGATGGCCAAGGAGGACGATCAGGTGATCTTCCTCACCGACGTCGACGACCACGAGAAGGCGCTGCTCATGCGCGGCTGCGCCGCCTACACCCTGCCGACCAAGCCCGAGCCCGACTTCGTCGAGACGTTCGGCATCGCCCTGGCCGAGAAGATGCTGACCGGCGGCGGGCCGATCGTCACCACCCTGACGGGCGGCACCGGCGAGGCGGTCGGCGACACCGCCGTCATCGTCGAGCCCGGGGACATCGCCGGTCTGGCCGCGGCCGTGGACCGGGTGGTCCTTGAGATGTCCGCCGCCGAGCGGCAGGACCTGGAGCATCGCGCCCGCGCCTATGCGATGTCCTTCGACCGGGGCGTGGTGTTCGACGGCCTGTTCCCGCAGGAGGCGCCCGCCGCTGGTCTCACCGCCCTGGAAGTGCCGCATGCCCGGGCGGCGGCGCCGCTGGACGGGGTTCGCCCGGAGGACGGGTCAGTCGACGAACGAACCGTTCCGGCGTGAGAGGTTGAAGTTGTTCGCGCGGGGTCAGGTGGCGAGGGGGCCGATCGGGGCCATGTCGCCGCCCGCGTGCACCAGGGGCAGGGCCCGGCAGCCGTTCTCCCTGGCCGAGCGGCGGGCAAGGCCTGGGGTGGGGCCGGTGCCGACGACGCGTCCCTCGTGGACCGCCACCCACGCCTCGCCGCTGGAGGGCGCGGCCAGGGCGGCCAGGAGCGACGCGTCGGCGCCGGGAGCGGCGGCGACGGGCTCTGGGCCGTGATGCGCGGCGCGGCGTTCAGCATGACCGGTCGCCCGCCACCACAGGTGCTGGGCGACGACGACGGGCCCGAGCACGGTGAGCAGCGGTACGCCTTCGGCGAGGACGCCCGTCACGAACAGCGCGGACATCACGGCCGTGACGGCGACGCCGGCCAGCGCGGCGACCAGCCCGGCGGGGCGGCCGAACGAGCGCCGCGCGACGAGGGGGAACAGCACCAGCATCATCAGGTCGCCGAGTCCCATGGCGACCGGCACCGCGCCGCCCGCGCCGTCACCGAGGGTGAACAGCGGGGCGAACGGCAGGCCCCGCACTTCGGTGAAGAGCCGGCTCATGATCGTGGTGGTCACCGTGGCCACCAGGTCGTATCCGGCGAGCAGCGCCGCGAACAGCGCGACGTGCCCGGACCGCATGCCGCTCTGCGCCCACAGGCAGGTCACCGCGACGACGCCCGCCGCGAGCAGGACGTCGGTCAGCACGGCGACCAAGGCGGTGGCGCCGGTGAGCGACGCCGCTCCGGTGGCGAGGCAGAGCGCCGCCGACACCGCCCACGCCGGCCGGCCGCCGATCAGCGGAGCCAGGGCGAGCTGGACCGCGCAGAGCAGCACCAGCCCGAAGACTCCGGCCACCACCGGGCGTGGCAGCTGCAGGTAGGCGAGCGGGGCCAGCACCACGACGACGAAGAAGACCACCATGTCGGGATAGGTGTAGGTGCCTACCGGAGGGCGGGGCAGCCGGAACCGGGCGCAGTAGACCGCCGCGACGGCGATCAGCGCCGCGACCAGGACGACGAGGGCGGCGGACAGGAACGGCGAAGGGCCGGTCATCGGGGCGCTCCGGCGGGGCTGGCGGCCGGCCCGATCCCGTTGGCGTTCGCGGGCGGCCTGAGGGGGCCCGCGGTCGTCTCCGCGGCGGTCGCCGCACCGAGGGCGGCGGGCCTGCGACCGCGGCGGGCGACGGAGTGGTCGAAGGAGTGTTCGCGCAGGTCGGCCCGCAGGGGCGGGGTGGGGGGCATGCGGTCGGGCTCGTCATGCAGGACGATGCCGCCGACCTCGAGCCCGCGGGCCGTGGCGGCGTCCTCCAGCCGCGCCAGCAGCCGGGGGGACCGGTGCTCGGCGAGGACGTGCAGGACCGGCCCGCCGGGCTCGGGCAGCAGGGCGTACCTGGCGGGGAGGGCGACGTCCGGCTCGGCGTCCAGGATCTCCAGCACCTGCCGGTGCGGCACCTGGAGGCTCAGCGGCCCCTCGTAGCGGCCCAGGATGTCCGACGTGGCGGGGACGGCGGCCAGTTCGCAGGTGGGCGGCGTGTCGAGCCGGCGGACGAGGTCGCCGGTCACGTACCGCAGGAGCAGGGTGCATTCGCGGTACGGCAGCAGCGGCGTGACGACGATCGTGCCGATCTCGCCCGGCGCCGCCGGGAGGTGCGTCACCGGGTCGAGCACCTCGACGTGGGCGAACTCGGTGGTGTGGTGGAGGTGCCCGGCCGAGCAGAGCCGGGCGCCGGCCGGCATCGACTCGGTCATCATGTACCCGATCTCGGGTTCGACGCCGAACGCCCGCCGCGCGCGGACGCGCAGGGCGTCGCTCAGCGCCTCGCCGCCGACCTGGACGGACCGCAGCCCGAAGTCGGCCGGGCGCCAGCCGCCCCGTTCGGCCGCCCGGACGAGCGCGGCGAGGTAGGAGGTGTTCGCGGTCAGGTGGGTGACCTGGCGCGGCGGGCCCGGCAGCGCCAGCGGGGCGGCCAGCCGCTCCAGGGTCACCGCAGGGTCGAGAGTGCCCAGGTGCATGAAGGCGGCGCCGACGGCCGGCACGGCCGTGCCGACGCAGATGACGGGGATCGTGCCGCGCGACGACCCGGCGTAGGCGAGCACGTGGCCCGGGCGCAGGCGCTGGCTCAGCACCGCGGAGATCGTGTTCAGCGCCACCAGCGTGTCCAGCTCGCGCCGGCTGAGCCAGACGGAGGTGGGAGTGCCGCTGGTGCCGGTCGTGAGCGCGACCAGCGCCGGTTCGATCCCGGCGGCGACGAAGGCGGCCGGCATGCCGCGCAGTGCCGCCTTGGGGGTGACCGGGAGCCGGGTCCAGGAGTCAAGGGTGAGCTCCTCCGGACGTATGTCGAGGCCGGCGAACATCGCCCGGTAGTACGCGGTGCGGGCCGCGGCGCGCCGCGCGGTCAGCCGCAGGCCGCGGGTCAGCACGGTGCGGCGTACGTCGGGATCGGGCGTGCCCTGCTGGCCGGGCAGCAACGCCGAGTCCTCACCGGGCTCGCCGAACTCCCTGATCGTGGCGACGAGGTCCCGGGCGATCCGGGTCAGGCTCTCGACGGGCATCCGGTCGCCGCGCAGCAGTCCCACGGCGTACCGGAGTTGGTGGACGGCGCTGGCGAACATGACGGGACCTCCGTGGGCCGGCGCCCGGGGTCCGGCGTGGCCGGCCCCGGGCGGCTGGTGGATCAGGTGCTGAACACGAACATGGCGCCGGTGAGCGTGCTGAGCGCGTACTTGAAGTAGTGCTTGACCATGGTCTCCCTCCTTTCCGATTCCGGGCCACGGGTCGATGGGCGTGGCCGATCACGGCTTTCCGATCGCCTTCCCGGCATCCGGTCCGCCCCGAAAGTCGATACGAGGAGACGGGGCGGGGGATGCGAGAGACGATCGTCCGGTGTGGAACGTGCTGCCGTCGGCCGGCGGGTGACGTGACGCCGGGCTGGACCGGCGGGAGCCGGCATGGGACGGCCGGCTCCCGCGGTCCACGTACCGGGAATGGCGCCCTGGGAAGGTCCCCGCGGGCCGGCCCCCGTTCCTGTGGCATTCGTGTCGCGGATGTTGGTCGTGGTCGGCTTTCCGCACTCAGTGAATCACCGGGATCAAGCCGTCCGGTACATATTCGATCAGGCTCGAATGTGATTTACATTGGTCCGTGATCACCGTTAAATTCAACGTTTCCGCTCTGGCTCGCACCAGGATCGCCCCCTCCCCCGCCTTCGAGATCACCTCGTGGCTGCGCCTGGCCGCCGCCAACCGGCGCCATCCGGTCTTCGGCATGGCCGACGCGGGCGCCCGGCACGCGTTACGCGACCCCGACGTGGCGATGATCGCCTCGGTGATGCCACCGGGCCCGCATGGCTACGTCCTGGACCTGCTCACTCCACGGCCGGGCAGCGGGCCGTGGAAACAGGTGCTCGCCGGGCAGCTCGACGCCCTCAGCGAGACGCCCATCGAGACGATCGCCGAACAGCTGCTCGTCGAGCGGTTCCCCAACGGGGGCATGCCGGACGGCGTGCGCCGCGCCTTCGACAACGGCACGTTCGCCAGGCGCGCCGCGGCCGGTCTGCACCGCTTCTGGCTGACGGCGCTCGCCGGTCAGCACACGTGGCTGGAGGCCGGGCTCGCCGCGGACGTGGCGGGTCGGGGGCGTCTGATGGCCGCGCACGGGGTCGGCCACATGCTGGAGTCCCTGCATCCCGACCTCGACTGGACCGCGGAGGAGATGCGCATCGTCAAGCCGTACGAGGGGGCGAGCGACCTCGGTGACAGCGAGCTGGTTCTCGCACCGTCGCTCCTCGGGTGGCCGAACCTGCACGTGCAGGTGTGCGACCCGCTCGACGCGTTCATCGCCTACCCGGCGGGCGGGGCGGCCCCTCCCCCCAAGGCGCGGACGGCGCTGCCCGGCCTGATCGGCGCCAGCCGTGCCGCGATCTTGCGCGATCTGGGCGGCGCGCGTTCCACCACGGAGCTGAGCCGGCGGCTCCGGCTCGCCCCGTCGACGGTGTCGTACCACCTCAGCGTGCTGCTCCACAGCGAGCTGGTGAGCCGCGTCCGGCAGGGACCGGTGGTGCGCTACCAGCGCACCCGGGCCGGCGACGCCCTGCTCCACGACGGCGGATAGCGCACCTCCACTCACGGCGTCCTCGGCGCGGTGAACGACCCGGCGCCCGCGCGGCGGGGACGACCGGGCGGATCGTGGACGCTCGTTCGGCCGGAGGCGCGAGTCACCCGGCGGTGCGCGGGGTGACCCGCGTCAGCCGGAACGCTCGCAGGTCCCGGACGCTCGTGTCGCGGCCACCTTGGGCCTGCCGAACGCCGTTCTCAAGGCATTCCGGTCGGTACGCACGTTGCTGACGTCGGCTTCGCCCAGTTCCGCACCCGAGAGCTTGGCCCCGCGGAGGTCGGCGCAGTAGAGGTACGCTCCGTGGAAGTCGACTCCGCGGAGGTCGGCGTTCTGAAGGTTCGCCCGGTCGAGGATCGTCCCCCGGAGTGACGCGCCACGCGCCTGGACCGCACTGAGATCCATGTTGTGCAGGTCGAGCCCGTCGAGGACGGCGCCGGCGAGCAACGCGCCGTGGAGGCTTCTGCCGTTCAGGTCGCGGGGGGTGACGCGCTTGCCGCGGAGATCGAGCGTCTTGGACGGCTTGGCGACCGAAGGCCGCGCTCGACCGGCCGGGGCCAGCGTGTCCAGGAGGTTGTACTGGTGAGCGAGGAGCGCGCCCGCGACCAGGAGCACCGACAGCGTGGTCACGGCGAGACGATGCGAAGGCTGGAGGACCTCCTGCCCGACGAAGAGCACTGAGGCGCAGGTGCCGACCACCGCGGCGACGAACGTCCCGAGCGATCCCCACCAGCCGCCGGAGACGACCATGAGCAGCAGGACGGCCACCGGCCACAGCCACAGGAACTGCTGCGACCGACGACCGGGAACGGCCGCCGCCCTTCGGCCGATCACCTCGGGGGAATCGGCGGAGACCGCCGGGCCGGCGAAAGCAGTCGGATCGGGACGGGCGCCCGCGCCGGCCACGGGCTCCGGCGCCGTCGCCCCCATTCGGCCCCATCCGCCGGCGGGCGCCGCCCCAGGATTGGGCACCGCCCAGTCTTGGTCGTCGTCCTCATGCGGAGGCCGGGGCTCATCGGGCATGGGGCCCGCCGGGAACCGTCCGGGACGCCGCAGGCCGCCGATGCGGCACGGCACCGGCGGTACGTGAGATGACGGATGGCGGTCTGGGGGTCATTCGTTTGTTTCGTCACCGGCGGGTGGTTCCAGCATGGATACGTCGTCGTCCGCCGGGGAGACGGCCTCCGCGTATTTGACATCGAGCCCCGTGTCTCCGGCGAGGATCCGTTCAAGCCTATAGTTCGCGGTTCGCTCATCTTGCAGACTCCTCGGCTGCGGAAGGCGGAGCCTTTCGTACAGCCGGAATCTGTTGAGTTCGACGAGCGTCGACATGGCGACACCGTACTCGTGCGCCACGGTCACCGCCCCGCGATAACAACCGTAGCCCATCGCATAGGGAACCGCGGCGAGAAGAAGCCAGCCTCCCTCTCCCCACATGAAGAACACAGTGACCAGCGTCGCGGCGAATGCCAGCACGGACGTGCGGACCGCCAGTTCCAATTGCATCCGCTGGCTCTGCAGGTAATCCAGCTCCAATGGCCGGGCCACCATGGCGAGCCGGGGCAGGTTGGGTACAGCGGTCAATCCGTAGACTTCTCCGGCGCTCCGCTCGTACCGGCGCAGCACGTTGCCGAGCCGGGTGGGAAGAATATCCTCCAGGTTCTCCGGGTAGGCGGCCTTGAGCCGGAGCAGTTCCTCTTTCATATGGTGTGTCGCGACCACGTGCGCGGAGCCGTGGGGAAGGGCGGGCGTATCGCCTTCGGCCCGGCGGCGGGCGAGGTCGTGCACGGCGGAGATGTGATTCCTCTCCATCGAGTGGCATCGGCGGCGATGGTGCGCGATCCGCGCGAGAGCGAGAGTGCGAAACGGTTCGGCGACGCCCCAGTAGCCCTCGTACAGCTGGACGAGGCTGAATTGCAGCGGGTGCAGCGCCAGGGCGCCGGCCACGGAGAGCACGCCGACCAGCCCGATGTCTCCGAGACGCAACTCGTCCAGCACCGTCGACCAGTCGACCGGCCCGCCCCACGCACCGCTCTTCGCGAGCAGGTACAGGTACGCCACGAAGAGCGTCGTGGGCACCAGGCTGACGACGGTGAAGTACCGGCCTATCCGGGTCGCGCCGCTCAGCGCGTCCACGGCCATCAGGGGGTCACAACGGGGGTGTGCCGGTCACACCACTCGCAGACGAAGACGCCCGTGGTCTCTCGCGCGGGCTTGTCGCAGTGCCTGCAATCGTTGACACGGAAAGCGTGGTGGCCCGATGTTCCGCACCTCCACCGCGGTCTCCCGTCCACGACTTTCGACTCCACAGCCAACTTCCTACAGCCTCGCACAGGGCAAAGATAGCCCGTGAACGGGCTCTTTTTCGTCGTACAGAACCATCCGTTTCCGTCGCTGCTCGCCAGATGGTCCGCATGGGATGCGGCCATGGCGCACACGGCCACGAGGAATTTCTGCCGGCAGTACGTGCACTTCCCGGAGATCATCCCCGACGCCACCGACGCCTCCGCATGACATTTGCTGCGCGGGCAGAAAACCGGCCGGTCATCGGACCCTCCCGTTCCCATCGACCGGATGCCGGGAGTGGAGATGCTGAGCAGCGCGAACACGACGGGCAGCGCGAAACGTCGTCGCCGCCTGAAGCCGCTGAAACGGCGTCGGGGAGCGTCCACCCTGACCTCCCCGCGCGAGTACAAGGGCACGTCGCCCCCACATCATGAATCACGGCGGCAGGTTCGCCAAGGCCACGTCGCGGGGCACGCGCAATTGCGCAGGGAAGGCAACGGAAAAGGGGCACCTCATTTCGGGCCGAGCCCGACGAAGTGAAACGCCATTCGGTCGGCCGCGCTCACCCCGCAGGGCGTGGCGCGCCGGGTGCGCGGGTCGTCACGGCCCGCCCGGACGCCGTTTCCGCCTCAGGAAGGCGCCGGGTCCGGTGGGTCGGGCCGGCGCCTCAAGGGAGTGTTCGGGGTGGCGGCCGGGGTGGCGACGGGGCCGGCGGGTCACAGGGCGGTGCGCTGGAACTGCTGGTTGGCGCCGGTGCCGCACGGATACTGCTTGAACTGCACGTTGTCGGCCGTGGAACCGCTCGGCAGGTCCATGCACTTGCCCGAGTGCCGGGCGACGAGCCGCACGTAGCCGCCGCCCGCGTCCTGCAGACGCCACTGCTGGTTGGCGCCGGAGCCGCAGGCGTACTGGATGATCGAGGCGCCGTCGGCCGTGCTCCCGCTGGTGACGTCGAGGCACCGGCCGGAGTTCCTGGCGACGATCTGCGCGTACCCGCCGCCGGCGTCGCGCACGCTCCACTGCTGGTTCGCCCCGTTGTTGCAGGAGTACTGGATGATGGCCGCGTTGTTGGCGGTGGAGCCGTCCCGCACGTCGACGCACTTGCCCGAGTGCCGCACGGTCAACCGGTCGAAGCCGGCGACGGACGCCGCGAGGGTCCCTGTTGCGGTGTCGACGGTGATCGAGGTTGCGTTGGCCATGGTCATGGTCGTGCTGCTCGGAAACTGCAGGGGCAGCCAGACGTACTGGGAGTCGTTGACCGGGCCGCCCCACGCGCCCGCCCACCGGTCACCCATGTACAGGTAGGAGGTGGTCGCGCTTCCCTGGATCGGGAGGACGTACGCGGTCTGCGAGCCGTAGGCCGTCGAGTCCCCCACGTTCGACAACCCGCTCCAGGACCCCTCGACGCTCGACGCCGTCGCGTACTTCTGCTGGTTGGGTGACCAGCCCGTCGCGCCGGAGGTCAGCAGGAAGTAGACCGAGCCGCGCTTGAACATGGCCGGCGCCTCACGGTAGGAGCCGGGCCACAGCAGCTGGACGCGGGCGGCGATCGAGGTGTAGTCGGAGGTGAGCCGGTAGACGTGCAGGTCGGCGTTCTCGTTCGCGGCCGAGATCATGTAGGCGGTGCCGTTGTCGTCCTTGAAAAGGGTGAGGTCGCGGGACATGTGGTTGAGCGGCCGGAAGCTGCGCAGGTAGGTGTAGTCCCCGTCCACGGTGGAGGAGACCGCGACCGCCGTCCGCGCCTCGCCGTAGTCCCTGCCGTTCTCCTTGTGCATCCACATGACGTACTGGCCGGTGGAGGCGTTGTAGATGACCTTCGGCCGCTCGATGTTCGCGACCTGGAGTTCGGAGTTGCTGGACTGGGTCAGCACGTGCCGGCGGAACTCCCAGGCGCGCAGGTCGGTGGAGCGCCAGACCGACACGTAGCGGAAGGTGGAATCGGCGTTGCGGTTCTCGCCGAACCAGTAGTAGTACGCGCCCACCTTGATCACGCCACCGCCGTGGGCGTGGACGGCGCCGCCGCCGGTGTCGGTGAAGGCGGCTCCGACGGGGACCGTCACGGCGTCGGCGCGGGCGACGCCGGGCGGCTGCAGGCCGAGGGCCACGATGATCGCGCTCAGTGCGAGGAGAATCCGCCGGGGCATCGGGCCGCTCCTTGGTCTTCGCGGGGTCGCCTTCGTTCGCGGCGGACGCTAGATCGGCTCTGACCGGCCGTCAAGCACCGGTCGGGGCCGCGGCCGCCGGCGCGCGTGCCGGAATGAGGCGCACGGACCGGCCGCCACCTGGGCATACGCCCCGGAGGCCATGGACGTCGCCGGGCGGGGCGGACCACCGCCGCGCCGCCTCGCGTGTGAACCTTTCGCCCGGCACGGCCCCGCGCTCCCCTCGGCCCGCTCGCGTGAGGGCCGCCGGTGGCGCCAGATCCTCCGCGCCACGCACAGAATCACCCTTTCCTTCCCTATTCTTCCCTGTTACCCTTCACCTAAGGGAATGATAGGGAACAACAAGGAAGGATTCCGATGTCTCAGCAGCCGTACACGATCGACCAGGCTGCGAACCTGCTGGGCCTCCACGCCAAGACGGTGCGCGGGTACGTCCGGGACGGGCGGCTCAAGGCCGTCCGCGTCGGCAAGCAGTACCGCATCGCGCGCGAGGATCTGGACGCGTTCGCGGGCTACCCGGTGGCGCCACCGGCCGCCGAGACCGCCAGGCGCACCCGGCACTCCGAGGTGTCCGCCGTCGTGCGCATAGAGGCGATCAGCCGCGAGGCCACGATGCGGGTGAGCAACGCGGTCATGGCCACGATCGGCGGGCGCGACGACCGCCGGCGCCTGCGCGTCGAGACCGTCTACGACGAGGAGCGCGCCGTCCTGCAGGTCATCGTCGTCGGCGGCCTGGAGGACGCCGCCGGACTGCTCAAGATCATTCAAGTGCTGACCGAGGAGGGGCCGTGACCGCGATCTACACCTCCGCCGAGGGCGCCCGCGTCATCGAGCGGGAGTACCGGGCGTACCTTGCGCGGTGGCCGGTGCCGAGCGAGCGGTTCCACGTGCCCACCCGGGAGGGCGACACGTTCGTCGTGACGTGCGGCCCCCCGGACGCGCCGCCGCTGCTGCTCCTGCACGGCTCCGGCGCCAACACCACGATGTGGATGAGCGACGTCGCCGAGTGGTCCCGCGACTTCCGGGTCTACGCCGTCGACATGATCGGCGAGCCCGGGCTGAGCGCGCCGTCGCGCCCGCCGCTCGCCTCCGGCGCGCACGTGGCGTGGCTCGCGGAGGTGATGGACGCGCTCGCCGTGCCACGAGCGTCCTTCGTGGGCATCTCGCTCGGCGGGTGGCTGGCGCTCCAGTTCGCGAGCCATCACCCCGATCGGGTCGACCGCATGGCGCTGCTGTGCCCGGGCGGCATCGGCCGGCAGAAGGTGGGCGCGCTGCTGCTGTGGCTGCTGCTGCGGCCGTTCGGCGGCTGGGGACAGCGCAGGTCGATGCGGGTGGCCCTCGGCCCGATCCCTCCGGCGCGGACCCCCGAGGCGCGCGCGTTCGGCGACTACGTGATGACGATCAACAAGCACTTCCGGCACCGGCGCGAGCCGCTGCCCGTGCTGGACGACGACGCCCTGCGGCGCCTCACCACGCCGGCGCTGGTGATCGTCGGCGGGCGCGACGGCCTGATCGACGGCTACGACACCCGGCGGCGGCTGCGCGAGACGGCGCCCCATGTGCTGGTCGACCTCGACCCGCACGACGGTCACCTGATCGTCGGCCGGACGCGGCAGATCGCGGACTTCCTCCGCGACCGTCCGGAGGGCGGCTGATCCGCGACCGGAGTCCGCGTCCGCTGGAGACGGCCAGGTGCATCCGGAGAGGGCCGGCCATCCGAAAAGGAGACAGAAGGGGCAGAGAAGCACACGGCACTCACCTAAGGACTGAACGGCCTATGCCAGCAGGGCACGCGGAGCACCGGGCGGACGAGAAGCGGAGCACCGCCAGGCCACGGGTGGCGGTGTCCAGCTGCCTGCTCGGTGAGCCCGTGCGGTTCAACGGCGGCCACAGCCGCGACCGCTTCGTGTCCGGCGCCCTGTCCGCGTGGGTCGACTGGGTGCCGATCTGCCCCGAGATCGAGATCGGCCTCGGCGCTCCCCGCGAGACGCTGCACCTGGAGGGGACGCCCGAGGCTCCGCGCATGGTCACCCGCACCTCGCGCAGAGATCTGACCGAGCCGATGACCGCGCTGGCCAAGGCGCGGGCCGCGGCGCTGCGGGTGGACGGCTACGTGTTCAAGGCCAAGAGCCCGACCTGCGGACTGCACGGCGTCCCGGTGCACGGCTCGGGCCGGCGCGGCCGCGGGCTGTACGCGAGCGCGATGATCGAGGCGCACCCGCTGCTGCCGGTGGAGGACGAGGGCCGGCTGCACGACGACGTCCTGCGCGAGGCGTTCGTGGAGCGGGTCTTCGCCCACGCCCGCCTGCGGGCGCTGCTGGAGGACGACTGGCGGGCCCGCGATCTGGTCTCCTTCCACGCCCGGCACAAGATGCAGCTCCTCGCCCACGATCCGGCGGCGTACCGGAAGATCGGCCGGCTGGTGGCCGAGGCGGGCACCCTCCCGCCGGAGCGGCTCGCCGCCGCCTATGGCCGGGCCTTCCGCGCGGCCCTGGCCACCAGGGCCACCGTCGGCCGCAACGCCAACGTGCTCCTGCACTGCCTGGGCATGGTGAGCGACGGCCTGGACCGGGTGCGGCGCGCCGACATGGTGGAGGTGATCGACGCCTACCGCGCGCACCAGGTCGCGCTGAGCGTGCCGCTCGCGCTGCTGCGCCACCACGTCAAGGGGACGGGCGTCACGTACCTGGCCGGCCAGTCGTACTTCTCGCTCTACCCCGACGAGCTCGGGCTGCGCAACCACGTCGCCTGACCGGGCGGCGCCGGGGTGAGACCTCGAAGGCGCCGGCCCACACCGGTCGCCAGGTCTCAGGGGCGCCGGCCCACGCCGGTCGCCAGTTCGCCGACCCGCGCCGGGCCGCCGGCGTCGGCGCGCAGCGGCGGGGTGTCCATGCCCGCCCCGGTGCGCAGGCCCTCCAGCAGCTCGCCGACCGCCTCGATCGCGGTGTGGCGCGGCCGCCAGCCGAGGACGGTGCGCGCCCGCGTGGTGTCCATCACCGGGATCTGCAGCGCCATCTCCATCAGGCCGGGAGAGGCCGGGATCAGCCGCAGGTGCCAGGCCGCCGCGACGGCGGTCCTCGCGACGTACGGGGCGACCGGCACCACGCGGGCGCCGAGCAGGTCCGCCAGGGTGGCGGCGTCCAGCACCGGCTCCGCGGCGAGGTTGAACGCGCCGAAGACCGAGCGGGTCACGGCCAGCCGGTAGGCCTCCCCCGCGTCGGAGGAGTGCAGGGCCTGGACGCGCAACCCCGGGATGCCGGGCACGAAGGGCACGCGGCCGGCGCGCAGGAGCCGCCCGGGCAGGAAGGGACCGGCGAACAGGCGGCGCTGCCCGGCGGCCGCCTCCCGTTTGAAGATGAACCCCGGGCGCATCCGCACGACGCGGATGCTCGGGTGGTCGTTCTCGAAGACGTCGAGAACCCGCTCGAGGTAGGCCTTCTCGCGCGAGTACGCGGCGCCGGGGCAGCCGTGGGTCGGCCAGCGCTCGTCCACCGCGCGGTCCTTCGGTCCCGGCGAGTACGCGCCCACGGAGGAGGCGTGCACCAGGATGGACACCCCCGCCTCGGCCACGGCGCGGAAGACCCGCATGCCGCCCAGGACGTTGGCCCGCCAGGTCGTCACCGGCTCACGGGTGGGCTGGAACAGCCAGGCGAGGTTCACCACGGCGTCGGCGCCCGCGAAAATGCCCGTGAGGTCGCTCGTCGTGACGTCGGCCGAATGCCATCGGGTCTTCCCCGGCTGTGCGGCGGCGACGCCCGGGCGTTCGGCGGCGATGCCGGGGCGGCGGGCGGGGAGCCGCCGGGCGACCCCGACGATCGAGGTGACGTCGGGATCGGACTCCAGCGCCGAGACCACGCTCGTCCCCACGTTGCCGGTCGCGCCCACGACGATGACTCTCATAGAACGCTGCTGCCCCAGGCATGCGCGCCGGAAACGCGGGGAGACGCGATCATTTGACCGGGTTGGAGCAGACCTTTGACCGGGTTGGGTCAGGCCTTGCCCCGGCCGGTGAGCAGGTCGTGGATGCGGTCCACCAGGCCGGCGCCGGGAGCCAGCAGCTTGTTGGCCGGAGGCCGGTCCGGCGCGGCCGGGTGCGGCCGGGTGGGAGCGATCTTCTTCATCATCGTGATCTTCTTGCCCAGGCTGTGCAGCTCCTCCGCGTCGGCGTACCGCACCAGTTCGGGGAACAGGTTGGCCTCCTCGTCCCGCATGTGCTCCCTGACGGTGGTGATCAGGTCGTCCAGCAGGCCCTCGAACGCCGGGTCGGAGACCTCGGCCTTCTCGAGCTCCTTCATCAGGCGCTCGGCCTGGGCGTGCCCGGCGATCTCGCGGTCGGCGAGCCGGTCGCCGTCGGGGATGAACGCGCGGGCCGCGGGGTACAGGTAGGCCTCCTCGGCGACCGAGTGCCTGACCAGCTCGGTGATCACGCTCTCGGTCAGCTCTCTACGGCGATCGTCGTCACCCGTCCCCCGCAGGCGCTCCAGCTCCGCGAAGGCCTCCTCCACCTCGCGGTGATCGGTGGTGAGGACGGTGATGACGTCACCGCCATGCTTGATCATGAGCTCCTCCTCGTGCTGCACCGACTTGGGACGCGGACGGGCGGTTACCCTCCGCGGGCGACGGGAAACCGCCGTGGCCACGGAGAACTTCGGCGACAGGCCCGCGTCCCCCTCGAAACGGCCCCGCGCCTCAGTCGCCGAAGCGGCGTTCCCGGCCCAGCCCCAGCGCCTCGGCCAGGTCGCCGACATTGCGGTAGGTGCCCTCGGGAAGGCCGCGCAGCGTCTCCACCACGGCGTCCGGCACCGCCGGGTCGCCCTCCACGTGGGCGAGGATCGTGTCGCGGCCCGCCGGATAGTGGACGTCGGACAGCCACCGGGCCAGGTTGCTGCGCCGGTCGACGTCGTTCTGCGTCATCCCGGGCGCGACGCCCGGCTCGTGCCCGGGGGCGTACCCCTGGGGCCGCAGGTCGTCCTCGGCGTCTCGCACGGGCTCCGGCTCCATCCATTCCTCGGCATGGCCGCCCCGGACGATGACGGCGGTCTCGTGCTTGATCTCGTCGTCGAGACGGGGACCGTGCTTGGCGCTGCCGCGTTCGGCGTTCATTGGCATGTCCTTTCCACGGGATCGCAGCATGTACCCCGTCGACGGCCGGCAAACCACCGTTCAAGGTAGATCCCGCCATCCCCTCCGACCTCGCACGACGGGACGGCCGGGGCCGGGCGGCGCGGGCCGGGAAAAGCGATTCACGACATTTCGAAAAAAGAATTCGCATCCCGGGAACCGCCGTTTTCCAGGATCTTCACGCCCTCGCGGGCCGCGCCGATCCACGCGGTGGGGAACGACCCCGTATATGCGCGGCGCGGGAGGGTAGCCGGGGCGTTGAACCACCACAGCCGCCCATCCCCTCTGGAGGCACCATGGGCTCGATCCGCACACGTACCGCACGCACTCCGCTGCAGACGGCCTCACTCGCGGTCGGAGTGGTGTTCCTCCTCGTCGGCGTGCTCGGCTTCATCCCCGGCGTCACCACCGACGTCGACCAGCTCCTGTTCGCCGGTCACCGGTCCGACGCGATGCTCCTCGGCGTCTTCGAGGTGTCGATCCTGCACAACATCGTCCACCTGCTGTTCGGCGTCGCCGGCATCGTCCTGGCCCGCACCTGGCAGGGCGCGCGCACCTTCCTCATCGGCGGTGGCGCGATCTACCTGCTGCTGTGGGTGTACGGCATGCTGGTCGGGCATGACACCGCGGCGAACTTCGTCCCGGTGAACAGCGCCGACAACTGGCTGCACCTGATCCTCGGCCTCGGCATGGTCGCCCTGGGCGTCGCGCTCGGCCGCCGGTCGGCCACCCGCGGCCGGCTGTGACCCCACGGCGGCGAGACCTTCCGAAGGAGCGGGACGGCGTCACGAAGCGTCCCGCTCACCCCACAGCGGCCACGGCGGCCGCCTGAGCGGTCAGGCCACGGCCTTCCGCTCCACCCTGGCGGCCACGGCCGCCGTGAGGGACGGGGGTACCCGAATGAGCCGCCCCGTCCCTCACCGGGGGTGCCCGCTCCCGCGGTGCGCGCCGAGCCGGTCCACGAGAACGGCGGCGTGGCTGTGCTCGACGTCCCTGGTGGCGGTCAGCAGGGTCACCGGGCCCTCCCGGGCCATCTCTTCTATGCGGTCGAGGGCGTGGCGGCGGACGGGATCCTCCAGCTCGGCCAGGTAGCGGCCGCGGAACTGGGCGAACCTCGCCGGATCGTGGCCGTACCAGATGCGCAACTCGCCGGACGGCGCCACGTCTTTGAGCCACTCGTCCACGTGGGCCTCGTCCTTGGCCACTCCCCGCGGCCACAGGCGGTCGACGAGCACGCGGGCGCCGTCCTCGGAGGACGGATCATCGTAGACGCGGCGCAACCGTATGGACATCCGCGCCCTCCCCTCGCCGGAGCATCGGACGTGTGACCGGACCGAGGTCAGGTCCATCCGCGGGTCATTGAGAGATATGCCCGTTTCGGCGGACGCCACCCTGGCCACCGGCCCGCAGCCTGCGCCGCGGCGACGAGCCCGCGCCGCCGGGCGCCGACCCCCTCAGCACGACCCGGGGGTCCCTGGTGCCCAGGTCCAGGTACATGCGGACCTCGTCGAAGCGCTCCAGGCCGACCTCGATGACGTTGGGCAGCCGCCCCCACTCGCGGAAGCCGAAGCCCTCGTACAGCTCGATGGCCCCGTGGTTGTTGCCGCGCGCCCCGAGGGTCAGGGTCTCGATGCCCGCGGCGCGGGCGCTGCCGATCAGGCCCGCCACGACCAGGCGGCCGAGACCGAGGCCGCGCGCCGACGGGTGCGCCATGACCTTGCCGACCTCGGCGGAATGCGCGAAGACCTGCGCCGAGGCGCGCCGCCACAGGCCCATCGCCTGGGCCACTCCGTCCACCCGCGCCACGGCCAGGGCCGCGCGGCCGTGCCGGGCGGCGGCGAGGACGTCGTCAAGGAAGGGATCGGTCTCCTGCCGGCCGGGCGGGGTGACGTAGCCGACCGCGCCGCCCTCCGCCACGACCGCGTGGATCACGCGGTGGACCTCCTCGCGGAGCGCGTCGTCGGCGAAGGCGGGCCAGGTCAGGTCGATGCGGGGAGACATGTCTGTGAATTATGCCCACCTCTCGCGCGCCGTCCTCCGGCGGGCTTCAGTCCGATTTCCGTCGAGCGCGTAAGAGTGACGCAGATCACACTCGGCCATGTCACGCCGCCGGGGCGGGATGCGTCCTTGCGTGGTGAACGCCCCACACGAGGGCCCTCGCGAAGGAGGACGGCATGGCCGCCACCCATGGTCAGCACAGCATCCTGGTTCTCGGCGCCGGCTACACCGGCCTGATGGCCGCGATCCGCCTCGCCCGGCGCACCCGTCGCCTCGGCGTGCGGGTCGTCCTGGTCAATCCCGCGGACCGCTTCACCGAACGGCTGCGCATGCACCAGATCGCGTCCGGTCAGCGGCTGGCCGAGCGTTCCATCCCGGACATGGTGGCGGGCACGGGCATCGCGTTCGTCCAGGGCTGGGCCACCGGCATCGACGCGGGCGCGCGGCGCGTGACCGTGCGGACCGGCGCGGACGAGGAGCGGACGCTCGCCTACGACACGCTCGTGTACGCGATCGGCAGCGTGACCCGCATGGACGCTGTGCCAGGAGTCTCCGCGCACGCCTTCACGCTGGACTCCCCGAAGGCCGCCGCCCGGCTCTCGGCGCGGCTGGCCGAGATCGCCCGCGATGGCGGGACCGTGGTGGTGGGCGGCAACGGGCTCACCGGCGTCGAGGCGGCGACCGAGATCGCCGAGTCCCACCCCCGGCTGCGGGTCGTGCTGATCGGCCGCGACCGGCCGGGCCGGATGATGGGCGAGCGGGCCCGCGCCCACCTGGACCGCGCCCTCGCCCGCCTGGGCGTGCTGAGCCGGAGCGGCGCCGAGATCACCAAGGTCCTGCCCGACGCCGTGGAGCTCGCCGGCGGCGAGCTGGTCCCGGCCGGCGCCTGCGTGTGGACGACCGGCTTCGAGGCCGCGCCGCTGGCGGCGGACGCGGGAATCGCCGTGGACGGGCACGGGCGGATCGTGGTGGACGCCACCCTGCGCTCGGTCTCGCACCCGTCGATCTACGCGGTCGGCGACAGCGCCGCGATCAGGCAGGAGTTCGGCGTGCTGCACGGCACCTGCCAGAGCGGCATCCCGAGCGGCGCGCACGCGGCCGACTCGATCGCCCGCCGCCTGCGCGGGCGGGAGGCCGCGCCGTTCCGGTTCGGCTACATCCACCAGCCGGTCAGCCTGGGCCGCAAGGACGCCGTCATCCAGTTCACCCACGCCGACGACACGCCGCGCCGGCTGTACCTGGCGGGCCGGCTCGCCGTCCTGTACAAGGAGGCGGTGAGCGCGAGCCCGCCCCTCACCTTCCGGCTCAGCCGCCGCTTCTCCGTCCCCGCGCTCATGATCGGCGCCCGCCCTTCGCGCCCCGGCGGCCGCGCGAGCGGCCGAGAGAGCGGCGGCGGCCGGACGGCGAGGGAGGGCGCCGCCTGAGGCGCTCAGGAGTGGCGGACGCCGAGGGCGAGGTCGAGACGGTCGTCGTAGGCGGCGAGGAGCAGACGGGCCCCGTCGGCGTCCATGCCGCGCTGCACCATGACGACGGCGGTCTTGACCTGGTGCCCGGCGTCCTCCAGGGCGTCGCGCGCCACGGTGATGTCGGCGCCGGTGATGTCGGCCACGATGCGCGCCGCCCGCGCGAGGAGCTTGGTGTTGCTCGCGGAGACCTCGACCATGTAGTTCCCGAAGGTCCGCCCACACTTGATCATGGAGATGGTGGAGATCATGTTGAGCACGAGCTTCTGCGCCGTGCCGGCCTTCAGCCGCGTCGACCCGGCCACGACCTCTGGCCCGACGATGACCTCGATCGCGTGGTCGGCCGCCTCCGACAGCGGCACGCCGGTGTTGCACGACAGGCCCACCGTCAGCGCGCCCATGCGGCGGGCCTGCGCCACGGCGGCGACCACGTACGGCGCCCGCCCGCTGGCGGAGAGGCCGACCACCGAGTCCAGCGGTCCCGCCCCCTGCTCGCGCATGGCGGCGGCGCCGGCCTCGGCGTCGTCCTCGGCCCCCTCGACCGACCGGGTCAGCGCGGGCGTCCCGCCGGCGATGATGCCGCGCACCGTCCCGGGGTCGGTGCCGAACGTCGGCGGGCACTCGGAGGCGTCGAGCACCGCCAGCCGCCCGGAGGTGCCGGCGCCCACGTAGAGCAGCCGCCCGCCGTCCCGCATGCGGGCGACGATGCCGTCGATCGCGGCCGAGATCTCGGGCACCGCCCTGGCGACCGCCGCCGGCACCGTGGAGTCGGCCGCGTTCATCATCCACGCGATCTCGGCGGTCGGCAGGCGGTCGATCTCGCGGTAACGCGGATCGTTCTGCTCCGTCGTGACCGGGGTGGCCAATGGTCGCATCATGACTCCTCATCTTGTGTGGATCGTGCGGTGGCCGGGCCGTGGCGCCCGGCGGGACGTTCAGCCGAGGTCACGGCGGTAGAGCCAGAACACCCGCTCCACGCGCGCGCCGACGGCCCGCGCGTAGAAGCGGACCGGGCCGACCCAGCCGATCTGGGTGCTCCGCAGGCCGGCGGCGGCCTGCTCGGCGAGGCAGCGCCGCAGGAGGGCCCGCCCGACGCCGAGCCCGCGGGCCGAGGCGGCGGTGCCCATCGGGCCGAACCACCGGGGGCGGGCGCCCCAGGCGGCGAAGCCGAGGATCTCTCCGTCCCGGACGGCGTAGTGGCAGCCGGTCGCCTGCTCGACCTCCCAGGCCCAGGCGTCGTTCCAGTGCCGCCTGACGAACGCGGCCACCTCGCCCCGTTCTCCGGCCGCCGCGCTTCGCAGGACGACCCCGGCCGCGGCCAGGCGTCCGGTCTCCTCCCGGTCCGCGGCGGTGTCCGCGGGGGTGCCGTCATCACGGTCCGCCCCGGCTCCGGACGCGTAGGGCGACAGGTCGGCGGTCATGTTCCAGGCGGTCCTGTAGCGCTCGTACCCGAGGCTCTCGGCCAGGCAGGCCGCAGGGGTGTAGCGCACGTCGATGCCCGGCCAGGCGTAGCAGGGCGGGTTGCCGGCCAGGCGCGCCTCGCCGGCGCCCCGCTCGCGCAGCCAGTCCTCGGCCGCGCGCAGCAGTGTCCTGCCGAGACCTCTGCCCTGGGCCGCGGGCCGCACGGCCAGCAGGTCGACGTGGCCCACCCCCTCGGCGGCCGACAGGGAGGCGAACACGACCCCGTCGAGGCCGGACGTGGTCAGCGCCGTCCACTCGCGTCCCTCGGGCGGGGCGGCGAGCCGGGACACGATCAGCGGCGCTTCGGCGGCGTCGAGGGTGAGCGCGTCGGAGGCCAGCTCCCCGACGGCCGGCAGCTCGGCCGGCGGCACGGGACGGACGCCGGCCGGCGCTCCGCCTCCGCTCACGCCACCGCCTCCACGGGGATGACCTCCCGGCGCTGCGGGTGGAAGCACGCGTGCTCGTGCGTGCTGTCCCAGCAGCCGGCCAGGATCGGCCGTTCGTTGTCGCACCGCTCGGTGCGGAAGGGGCATCTGCGGGCGAACAGGCAGCCCTCGTCCGTGTGGCGCTCGTCCAGCGCCTCGGTCGGCACGACGCGCTCGCGCCCGGGCCGCTCCAGCCCGTGCAGCACGGGGATGGCCGACAGCAGCGCCTGGGTGTAGGGGTGCAGCGGCCCGGAGATGACGGTCTCGGTCAGCCCCCGCTCCACGACCTGCCCCCGGTACAGCACGTACAGCTCGCCGTTGTCGCCGATGTACCGGGCGGTGGCGATGTCGTGGGTGATGAACAGCACGCTCACGCCGAGCCGTTCGCGCAGGTCCTTCAGCAGGGCGAGGATGCTCAGCCGCATCGACACGTCGATCATGGACACCGACTCGTCGGCGACCAGCATCTCGGGGTCCACGGTGAGCGCGCGGGCGATGACCACGCGCTGGCGCATGCCGCCCGACAGCTGGTGGGGGTAGCGGCCGAGCACGTAGCCCGGGTCGATGCCCACCAGCGACAGCAGTTCCTCGGCGCGCGCGTCGATCCAGGACGACGGGCGGCCGGTCTGCGACGCCCGCAGCGCGAGCGGCGCCCGCAGGGTCTGGTGGATGGTGCGCGTCGGGTTGAGCGCGGAGTACGGGTCCTGGTGGATGAGCTGGATGCGGCGGAAGTACGGCCGGCGCCGGCGCGGGCTGAGCGGCGTCATCGGCGTGCCGTCGATGACGATGTCGCCCTCGTCGTAGGTCTCGAGCCCGGCGATGATGCGGCCGAGCGTGGTCTTGCCGCATCCGGACTCGCCGATGAAGGACACGGCGCCGCCCTTGGGGACGGTGAAGTCGATGCCGCGCAGCGCCCGCACCTCGCGGGAGCCGAGGACGTCGCCGCGCTGTTTGAACGTCTTGCTGATGCCGGTCCCTGTGATCACGCGTGTTCCTTCCGGCGTTCGGCGGTCATGGGCGCCTCGACGGCGTGGCAGGCGACGGTCCTGCCGTTCTCGGTGATCGAGGGCGGTTCCACGGTGGTGCAGATGTCCATGCGCAGCGGGCAGCGCTCCTGGAAGACGCATCCCCGCGCCGGCAGGGTGCCGAGCGTGGGCGGGCGGCCGGGCAGCGCGCGCGACTGCCCGGTGTCGCCGGACAGCCGCGGGATCGCCGTGATCAGGGCCCGCGTGTAGGGGTGGGCGGGCGAGCCGAGCACCTCCATTGTGCGGCCGTGCTCGACCACGCGTCCGCCGTACATGACGGCGAGCCGGTCGGTGACCTCGGCGGCCACGCCCATGTCGTGGGTCACCATCAGCGTGGTGAGCCCGCGCTCGTCGTGGATCTCACGGACGATGCGCAGGATGGTGGCCTGGGTGATCATGTCGAGCGCGGTGGTGGGCTCGTCGAGGATGACCAGGCGGGCGTTGAGCACGAGCGCGAGCATGATGCCCACGCGCTGGCGCATGCCTCCCGACAGCTCGTGCTGGTGGGAGTCCAGCACGCGGGCGCCGTCCAGGCCCATCCGCTCCAGCAGGTCCTTGGCGTCCCGCACGAGCGCGGGAAGGTCGTCCACCTCGTGCGAGCGCCCGAGGTCGAGGAGCTGCTTGCCGACCGTCTTGAGCGGGTTCAGGGAGTTCTGCGCGGCCTGGAAGACGTACCCCAGGTGCCGGCCGCGCGCCCGGCGCAGCCGGTCGCCGCCGAGGTCCACGACGTTGCCCAGCCCGTCGATCTCCACGCTGCCGCCGGCGATGCGACCGGGCGGCTGGACGGCGTTCAGCAGCGAGAGCGCCAGCGTGGACTTGCCGGAGCCGGACTCCCCCACAATGCCGGTGACGGTGCCGGGGGCGATCGTGAGGCTGACGCCGCCGAGGGCGGGCAGCTCGCCGAGCGGGGTCTTGTAGACGACGGTGAGGTCGCGGACGCGCACGCCGGGCGCCGTGCCGGCCCCGGGGTCCGTGGCCGTGCCGGGGACGGCGGCCGAGCCAGGGAGGGCGGCCGAGCCGGGGACGGAGGTCGGGCCGGGGACGGCGGCCGAGCCAGGGACGGAGGCCGAGCCAGGGACGGAGGCCGAGCCAGGGACGGAGGCCGAGCCGGGGCGGGGGGGCTCCCCGGCCCCGTGGGAGAGGGCTGTCACCGGTTACTCCTCACGCAGCCGTGGGTTGAAGATCTCGTCCATCGCGTCGACGATGAGCACGATGCCGAGTGTGAGCAGCAGGATCGCCAGCAGCGGCGCCAGCAGGTACGGCAGCGCGGCGGCGCTGGTCAGCGCCCCGCCGCCGAAGACGGCGAGGTTGAGCATCACGCCCCAGTTGTTGGAGTCGAACGGCAGCACGCCGAGGAAGAACAGCCCCACCTGGGCGTAGATGGCGCCGGTGACGGCGATGAGCATGTTCATCGCGATGTAGGGCGCCATGCTGGGCAGCAGCTCGCGCCCGATGATGTGCGCGGTGGACAGCCCGAGCCCCCGGGCCGCCTCGATGAACCCGCGCTCGCGCAGCGACAGCGTCTGCGACCGCACGGCGCGCGCGATGCCGCCCCAGCCGAGCAGGCCGAGCACCAGGCCCATCTCCAGGGGGCCGTTGAACTTCCACACGGTGGACAGCACCAGCAGCAGCGGCAGGCCGGGGATGGTGAGCTGCAGGTCGGTGATCCGCATGAGCACGGTGTCCCACCGGCCACGGTGGAAGCCGGCCAGCAGGCCGAGCACCGTGCCGAGCGCGACCGTGATGACCGCGGTGGCGAGGCCCGTGAGGATGACGTACCGGGCGCCGGTGACCACCAGGGCGAGCACGTCGGTGCCCTCGAAGTCGGTGCCGAACGGGTGGGCCAGGCTCGGCGGAGCGTAAAGCGCGTTGTCGTCGCGCGGCAGGTGCGCCGGGTACAGCATCGGCCCGAACGCGGCCATGAGCAGGAACATCACGACGATCGCCACGCCGGCGAGGCGGCTCGGCTTACGGCGCAGCACGCGGCCGACGCCCCGCCAGAAGTTGCGCCGCAGGGCCGCCCGGGTGTCGCCGAGCGCCGTCTGGGGAACGGTCACGCTCATGCCGCGCCTCCCGTCCGCACCCGCGGGTCGATCACGGTGTACAGCAGGTCCGCCGCGATGTTGGCGACGATGATGGCCACCGTGGTCACCAGGAACGTTCCCCCCATGAGCGCGTAGTCGCGGGCGCCGATGCTGTTGACGAGCAGCAGCCCGAGCCCCGGGTAGTTGAAGATCCGCTCGATGAAGATGGCGCCGCCGAAGAGCATGCCGAGCGAGAGGGCGAGGATCGTGAACAGCGGCAGGATGGCGTTGCGGGCGATGTAGCGGAACAGCACGCCCCGGGTGAGCCCGCGCAGCTCCGCGGCGAGGATGAAGTCGTCGCCGAGCACGGTGGCCACGCTCGACTTCATCGCCAGCACCCAGCCGCCGTAGCTGGCCAGCGCGTACGTCAGGACGGGCAGCGTGGCGTGCTGGATCAGCGAGGCCAGGTAGCCGGCGTTGAACCCGGGGACGAACTCGACGTCCACCGGGCCGCCCGCCGGCAGGATCGGCCACAGCGTCGTGAAGATCGCCAGCATGAGCAGGCCGATGACGTACTGCGGGATGCCGTGCAGCAGCGAGCCGGAGATCGACAGCAGGTCGCCCAGCTTGCCCGACCGCTTGATGCCCGCGTACACGCCGAGCGTGACGCCCAGCAGGAAGCTCAGCAGCGTGCCGCCGAGCACCGGCAGCACGGTCCACTTGGCGGCCGAGCCGAGGAGGGTCACCACCTCGGTGCCCGGCGTGCTGAGCGACTGCCCGAGGTCCAGGTGGAGCAGCGCCTTCATGTAGCCGGTGTACTGCTCCCACAGGCTGCCGGTCGGCAGGAACCCGTAGAGGGCGGCGGTGGCCCGCTCGGCCTCGTCGGGGGACATGCCCTTCTCGATCAGCGTCTCGTACTGGCCGAGCACCGGGTTGCCGGGGATGTTGCGGATGATCACGAAGCTGATGGTGGTGACCACCCAGATCATGACGAGGCCGCGGGCGAGGTGCCCGCCGAGCCGTCGTGTCACTGCGTTCAGCCGGGGTGCGCCCCGGGCGGTGAGGATCGTCATAGGCTACTTCTTCTTGATCATGCCGAGCTGCATCCACACGCCCGCGGGGAGGCGCAGCGCCTCGCTGCCGGCCGGAGGCCAGCCCGTGTAGCGGTTCGTGTTGACGAACTGGGTGTTGACGTAGTCGTAGATCTGGATGACCGGCAGCTGCTCGTTGGTCAGCGTCGCCAGCGTGGTGACGATGCGCTTCTGCTCGTCCGGGGAGGCCAGGTTGAGCCGGCTCGTGAGCTCGCCGGGGTTCACCCCGCCGATCGTCTCGGGGCCGCCCATCCAGTTGCCGTTCTTGCCCGGCGGCGAGTGCGTGAGCCGCCCGGCGAGCAGCGACCAGCCGTTGGCCGAGCCGTACAGGCGCTGGTAGATGTTGTACGGCGAGGGCCCGAGCGCCATCAGCCAGAAGCCGATGTCGAACTTGCCCGACGCCAGCTCGTCCAGGTAGAGGATGTAGTCCGCCGAGGTGGTCACGCTGGCGTCGATGCCGTGGTCGTCGAGCTGGCTGGTGATCGACTTGGCGGCGGCGACCCAGTCGGAGAACGACGCGGGCACCTGGACCTCGACCTTCCACGGCTTGCCGTCCGGCATCGCCCACACGCCGTTCTTCTTGACCATGCCGGCCGCCTTGAGCTCGGCGTCGGCCTTGGCCGGGTCGACCTTGTAGGGGTTCAGCGAGGCGAGCCGGTCGCCCAGCCACACCTTGGCCGAATCGCCGTGGATGCCGGTCGTGGTGAGCGACGGCGCCCCCGCCTCCGGTGAGGCGATCTTGGTGACCTGGGCGCGGTCGATGAGGTAGGCGAGCGCCCGGCGCACGTGCACGTTGTCGTACGGCTTGCGCGCCTGGTTGAAGGCCAGGGACGCCGCCACCGGGGAGTACCCCTTGCGGATGGCGTTGCCGGGCGTCTCCTTGATCTTGCGCATGACGGCGGCGGGCACGGCGGTGAACGGCGCGCTGTCCAGCTTGCCGGAGACCAGGTAGTTCCAGACCTGCTCGTTGCCGGTGTAGTTCAGCACCTTCACCTTGTCGGGCACGATCCTCGCGGCGTCGTAGAAGTACGGGTTCCTCTTCAGGAGCGCGGCGCCGGGGTTGACCCGCTCCAGGACGAACGGGCCGGCCGAGACGTCCTCGGGCGGGGCGAAGGCGATGACCTTCTGCGCCAGCCCGGTGATCACGGCCTTGGCCTTGTCGGCGGCCGGGCCGGTGCCCCTGGCGGCCTTGAGCGTGGTCCAGAAGTCGCCGGGAAGCAGCTTGCCGTACACGTGGGCGGGGACGACGACCGTGGACAGGACGTTGCGCAGGAACACGTTGCTGCGGTTGGCGCCCTGGGTGACCTTGACGGTCTTGGCGTCCACGACCTGGATGTCTGCCGCCGCGCCCGCCGCGCCGGCGTTGACGGTGTAGGCGCTGCCGCCCTGGGTGTAGGCGAGAGCGATCGAGGTGCGGACGTCCTCGCTGGTGACGGGCCTGCCGTCGGACCAGCGGGCGGCCGGCTGCAGGTGCACCACCACCTCGCCCTGGTCGGGCGTGGTGGTCCAGCCGCGGGCGATGCCCGGATAGAACTGGTTGGGGTCGGTCAGGCTGTTCTTCGGCCAGGCCAGCGACATGGCGTCGTAGCCGACGAACGTGCTCCCCTGCGGGTTGAACGGGTTGATCGGCGCGGTGGCGTCGATCTGCTTGGCCCCGTCGATCGTGGTGTAGACACCGCCCGCTCCAGCCGTGCCGGCCGTCTCCGTGGTGCCGCAGGCGGTGGCGGCGGCGAGGGCCGCCACTGCGGCGATCGCTGCGAGTCGCTTCATCAAGTGCTCTCCAGGTCCCGATTGCCGGGACCGTACGGGCGCTAGGGCGAGGTGGTCAATATTTTTCTTCCCCACAGGTTAGCATGAAGTTTCTTTTTACATGGCCCTCTACCTGCGGATACGTCGCCCGGAGCATCCCTTGGAACGCCCGAGGGCCCCGGCGTGACGCCGGGGCCCTCGGGCCGTGCCGTGCTCGTCGCACCCAGAGGTCAGCGCACGCGGCCGACCCCTCCGACCGCCCCGGCCTCCCCTTCCTTGACGATCACCGGCTCCAGCTCGGGCCGCCAGTCGCGCAGCGGCACCACACCCGGATCGACCAGTTCGAGTCCCTCGAAGAAGGCGCGCACCTGCTCGGGCGAACGGGAGGTGACGCCGGGTATCGCGGTGCGGCTGAACACCCGCTGCCCCTCACGCGACCTGTCCTCGTCGATGTCACCGACCGAGCCGTGCGAGATCACCAGGTGGCCGCCCCGCCCGAGCGCCGACCTCAGCACGGTGACGATCTTCATGGCCTCGGCGTCGTCCGGGATGAAGTGCAGGACGCCGAGCATCAGGATCGCCATCGGCCGGGAGAAGTCGAGATGCTCGCGGATCTCGGGGATCGCGAGAAGGCCCTCGGTGTCGCGCATGTCGGCGCCGACGGCGATCACCCGGTCGTTCTCGGCGAGCAGCGCGCGGGCGTGGGTCAGCACGATGGGGTCGTTGTCCACGTAGACCACCCGCGACTCGGGCGCGAGTTCCTGGGCGACCTGGTGCACGTTGCGCTGCGTCGGCAGGCCCGCCCCGATGTCGAGGAACTGGCGCACGCCCTGCCCGGCGAGGTAGGTCACCGTGCGGATCAGGTACTCGCGGTTCTCCCTGGCGATGTCGCGCACGTTCGGGAGGATCCCGATGATCTGCTCGGCGGCCTCGCGGTCGGAGGCGAAGTTGTCCTTGCCGCCCAAGTAGTAGTCGTAGATCCGCGCGACGCTGGGAACAGACGGATCCACCCCCGCCGGCACCTTGTTAACGCTCACAACGCTCCTCGCCGCTCACTCGTCCTGCCTGGATCGTAAGCGATCTCCGCAAGTGGTAGGTGGCCCGCCGAGCTTGGGCGAGCGCGCCGACAACAGCATCACGGCCTCTTCCACATACCGCCACGCGGTCGCCGCCGACACCCCGAAACCGGCCCCGGCCTGCTCGAAGGTCTCCCCTTCGCGCAGGTAGACCGGCACCGGCAACGCCTGCCGTCCCGCGTAGAGCCGCCGCCAGATCTAACCGATCGCCTTGCGGTGCCGGCGCATCAGCCCGGCCATGCAGTTCAGCGTTGAACGCGACAAATCGACGGCAGCTGAACTCGACTCGCATTCTATGGTCAACGCCCACCCATCAGTCATCGAATGGCGGAAATTCTAGGCCGCCATCAAGACCCTGAGTGACAAGCATCGCGGGATGCTCCCGGTCGATCCATGCCCGATCCAAGCGTACGCCGCTCTCGGCTTCTATCACTGCAAGCGTTACAGCTTCGCGGTGGTTTGGATCCCGATCTTCATCGTCGATATCGTATCGAAGAAAGAAATCGGCGTACCGAGCCAGCGGCCCCAACCCGGTTACCCAGCCTTCACGCGGCGAATATGGATCCCAACCACCGACACAGGAACCGTCGACCCAGTGCAGCATGCTGAAGCCAGCATTGACATCCCAGTATGCGACCCAGGCGCGGGCGCCGCGACTGAGCGGCTCGATCATCTCTGGAAACATGCCCGCAAATCCGCCGATCTGCAATATCGATACCGCCGTTTCGCTTTCCTCGAAAGAAAGCGTGTCACCGGGAGACAAGGAGTATGCCTCCATCGTAGTCATGTTGAGAAGGTTTTCAGGCCGACCGCCGATCCGCGTTACGGCTTGGTTCACCGACAGCACGCCGGACAGAGGCTGAACCACTATCCAGCAGATGTCATCCGGCAGATCGTTCACGGCGACTCTCAGATAGAAGTCGATGAGCTCGCTCAACATCACTATCTCCTGATGCGGGTTTGGCCAGGGTGCTCCATCATTCCCTGGAGCACCCTGACCTTGATCTACGGAACGGGAGGCGCCTGAGGCACCTGAGGATCTACGAGGAACAGATCGTACTCGGTTTTACGGTTGTTTCGATCAACACCGAGAATGCGATTGTATTCATAGAAGAGTCTCAGCCGTTGACCGTCGTTGCCGTTGTTCTTCCACCAAACCGGTCGAACCGAGAAGTTTCGGGCTTCCGGCCGGTTGATACGCTCGGCCGACGTCCACGCCCCTTGCATGGTGGACTCGAACGGGAATTCATCACACTCGTACACTTTTCGCTGATTGACCGGTACCGGTATAGGAGGATTGCCCGTTGTAGCTGGCTTACCGAGAACGGGATCGACAGTGGCATCGTACTCCTTGAAGTTGTTACGACATATATCTCTCACCTTGTCGTTGTTTTTCTCGTTCCACTTTTTGTCGACGGATCGGACGAGTCCCAACCCCATCTTCCCTGGTATGGACTTGCCGGGATCACGGGGTTGTGTCAGCCTCGGCGCGTTAAGAGCAGTCCATATATGTGAAGGAACGTTCCGGTACGCAGTCTGAACTTCGTCCTTGAGGTCAGGTTTCTCCGAAGATTTCGTCGGGTCCCCAGGAAGTGTCTCGCGAGTCTGGTAGATCGCTTGCGCCATATGAAAAACGCAGCCGCTGCCCACGGTGCTGACTATGTACGGCGCAGAGTCACACCTCACATCTGGGTAGGCGTCTGACGACTCTGTGAACTTCGGCTGCGACGCCAGGGTGGTGATCTTCGAATAGAAGCGGGGGTGGCAGAACTGGACCTTGTCGTCTCCCTTGCCGTTCTCTTCAAGAGATGCAAACGTCCAACTCACATGCTTCCCTGCATCCCATTCAGACCATTTGGCCTTGTACGACTCGACATTTGATATGAGGTTACAGCCGTCACCGGGCTGACTGTCCTCCATTCCGAGTTCGATCTCGGCCCATCTCCTGTAGCCGAGATCCACGAATTCGAAATGATCGATATAAGCGTCGAAGGAGTAAATGCGAGCCCTGGTGCCGTGCGGATCGGACACTTTACTATTGGTAGTGTATCCGAGAAGTGTCAGGGCGGAGTCGAACCCCTTCGTTCGTTCTCTCGTTAACGTGTTGGCTTCGACCGCCCCCAGATGCTGGATGCCACACCAGTTTTGTCGGCTGAGGTGATACCCGCCCGGAGTGAAGAGACCTGGAGCGACAGGTCGAGAGGGTGTACGGGCTTGCGTCTCGTTGCGCCAGCAGGCGTTATAGAACCAATCGTCAGAGGGAGCGGCGCTGGCCATGCTGCGCGCTTCCTGGGCCGTATGGGACAAGTTTATGGATCTTGGTTCGCTGCGGGTCACAGTTGGTGAAGCGGCCGGAGTAACAACATCGTCGCGAAGGGCGACGATCTCTTCGTTCGTGAGCCGCTTGTCGAACAGTCGTACTTCGTCAAGGTCACCCTGCATGCTTGCGCCAAGCGCCAGGGGTGCCTCTACTGTCCAGGTAGAGAAGCTGATGGGCTGAGTTTTAACCAACTTCCCGTTCAGGTACAGGGATGCCGTCTCAGCGGGGGCACTGTAGACGCCTGCGAGGTGGAACCACTCGCCCACCGGTGCTTCGACATCCGATAGCACTCCCTCAACTGCGGCATCATCGGTGTCGGACTCACTGAAGGTGAATACCAGTCCATGGGCAGGGTCGTTGCCCAGGCGGAAAGCATTCCTACGACTTCCCCGCTGCTCGATGACCGAGTAGTCGCCGTTCTTATCGGTCCAACGTAGCCATGCAGTCACGGTGAAGCTTGCATCAGTACGTATGACCGATCCACTGGTCTGGGCGAGCGGCTGTATTCTCGGTTCAATACTACTGATGACCCAGCGCGTCAAGTCTGAGGTGAAGTCTACATCCACCCAGTAGTTGCTGGCCCCGTAGGTGCCGGCAGGAAAGTGAGAAGCCGCACCATAGCTGTACACGCCATTGCCGCCGTATACTGCCGTCGCCGCCGGAGCGTGCAGCGGTGGATTGTCCGTGGCGTTGGCGAAGTAGTTGCTGTCGAACGCGTAGCGACCGCCGGGAGCGAAGTACGAGGCAACGTATGCCGTTCCTGCAGTGACCCGAACCGGTGCGGCAAAAGTAAGCCTCTGCCAGCCCGATTCAGTCTCTTCTGGGAATGTACCCGTCGCCAATTTCTGCCCACCTGCAGTCCACAGGTTGCCGATGTGTGTTCCGGTGTTGCCGGGCCCCTTATAGAAGCGAACTCCCGTGATGAAGCCTGGCTTATCGGCGGTGAATTTCACTCCGAGTTCCAGTGAGTTGGAGTCCGTAGAAGCATCGGTCCCCGGGGTGGCCGAGTCGAACAGGTGTATAGTGCTCACCGTCGACAAAGCAGGATCAGGTTGACCCTCGTTCGGGACAAACTCGACATCTACCCAGTAGTTTCCTCCACGAAAGCTGCCGGACGGCATTGCGGAGGAAGGACCGTAGGCGTAGACACCGTTGCCGCCGTATACGTCGGCGGTGGCTGGAGCATGCAGGGGAGGGTTGTCGGTAGCGGAGCTGAAAAAGTCGTCGCTGAATGAGTAGTGGCCTTCAGGGGCGAAGTACGACGCCACGTATGTCGTACCAGGAACCACTTGAACCGGCGCGGCGAAGACCAGCCTTTGCCACCCTGACTCGGTCTCATCGGTGAAGGTCCCGGTGGCCAGGTTCTGCCCCGAGGTGCTCCACAGGTTTCCGACATGTGTTCCGGTGTTTCCCGGCCCCTTGTAGAACCTGACTCCCGTTATGAGACCAGGTTTGTCAGTTGTGAACTTAACCCCCAACTCCAGGGAGGCGGACTCGTCTACCGCGGCGATCGGCGGGGCAGCCGTATCGGCGAAAAGGTGGGCGGGTGCGCTCGCAGGGACGCTTACCGCCTTCAACACGGTCTTGACGCCATCCGCTGCGACGTGGGTGAACTGGGTAGCAGAATTCCGCACTACTTTACTGGCGTCGGCGGGATCGGAGTCGCGACGGTAAACGCCGTCGATCTGGTGCTTATAGATGAGTTGGGAGCCGTCAGCGCCGGTGAACGCTACGTATCCGTTGTCGGAGTGATCCTCGAACGTCATGCCTGACACCGGCGAGCCGCCCTCCTGCCCACCTGTGGTGCCGGTATTCGAAACGGCACTTCTGCTCTTCCCGGTTACCCACGTCGTCGAGTCGCTCAGGGTGGCATCATACCCGTGGCCTGTGGCGTCCGCCGCGCTTGTCCCGTTTCCTTCGTCGAATTTCCAGCGGGCACGTTCACCCTCTGGCGCATGTCCGGCTCGAGTGGTGAAGGACCATGAGAAGGCGGTCATCACATGACCAGCCGAATCTCTGGCATCGGCTACCTGAACTGAGTACTTTGTCGAGAAGGTCAAAGCCTGCTCAGGGGTGAAGATTATTGCTTTTCCATCTGCGCTAGCGTTTATTTGCCCGGGAACGATTTTCCCATCGGCGTTTTTGACATTCAAACTCGCATTTGTAATGGCTTCAGTGAGCATAGCCCTCACGTCGGTATCCACGGGAATGTCGACGGCATCGGCCATCGGATTCGTCGTGTATATCGATGGAGCGGTGGTATCCGGCCCGGGAGGCGGGTTAGAGTCGTCGCTTGCTTCGTAATATCCCGGCCCTTCGTTCGGGTCTTTGAGCCATTCAAGCTGCTCAGGAGCAAGATCCGAAGGCGGCTCAAGTGAATCAGCGTCTACTGTGACCCTTGCATCAGATTCGCGGGCGCTTGCCACCGAAGCTTGATCACTTACGTACGGGAATTCGGGAATGGCGTCACTTTCCCTGACCCTCATATCTTCCATCTCGGCGACGGAAGGAGCGTCCGAAGGCTTCTCGGATTGAATATAAGTAGCCTTGTCGAGTATGAGAGGTTCGAAGTCGACGAAAAGCAGCGGCTGGTGGACGCGTCCTTCGCAGGCTGTACCGTTGTTGCAGACGGTGTATTCGGTGGTCCGGTAGCGACGCCAGTTGGTGAGGTCGGATTCGTTGCCGGCGGTGAGCTGGAAGCCGTAGTTGGCCTCGCCATCGGCCCAGGCTTGGACAATGCGGTTGACCGAGTGGACCAGGTCCCACTCTTTCTTGGCCCATTCGCTCGTGCAGGCGGTGGTGGGGGTGTAGGCGCCGTATTCGGTGTTCGCGCCGGTAGAGGTCACCGATGGCTGGTTGGTCCAGGTCAGCGATCCAGGAGTCCAACTGCTGGTGATCTGGCGGGCGGTGATGCCGGATCCCACACTGGTCCCGCAAGCGTTGGACAGGTGGTTCCACAACACCAAGTCCGCGTTCTGGACCTTGCCGCCTCTCAGCAAGGAGTCCGCAGGGATATCCTGGAATTTAATGTAGCTGCGCCAACGGACGGCGCCGTCGTTGGACTTGCCGACCAAAATCCGGTCCAAAAGCTGGTTGTCACGGCTGTCGGGGTAGGCATCGTTGTTGACGAAGGTGTCGATGGTGTTGTCTGGCGAAGGTTCCCACCAGTCCGAGGCGGCGGCGGCCACTGTGACCGGGTAAGTCACTGCGGGGTCGGCCAGGAACGCGGCATCGGGAGTAAGTACTAAGGTCGAGTCGCCGCCCCCGGCCTTCTCCAGGTTTGTTGTGGCCTTGCCGACCTTTCCCTCATCCGGGTCCTTACTCTCGTCGGCGGCCACCGCGTCGAGCATCATGGTGGTGGAGAGGTCAACTATCTGCTCTTGCATCCCTTTGCTGGTATTTTTGACCAGCATGACTTTGCCCGAGACCTTCTCGAAGGCAAAGTCAGCAGGCAGATCGACCGGAATACGCAAGGGCAGTGGCTGCGCCGGACGCTTCCGGATGATGATCTGCTGACGGAATCCGGTCGGCGTGGCAGTGACAACGAGATCGATGCCATCACCGTAGGCAGAGGTGTACTCTGCGTGGTTACCCGATAGGTGTGGGGCGGGAAGCTTGTCCGGCGCGAGGAGCTGCACCTGCGCCTTCCCGCTCTGAGGTCGTGACGGGTCGGCGCTGGCCGCAAGCACGTTACGGTTGCCTCCGGCCGACAGAGCTAGGTCCGACTTCGCTACCCGCGGCCTGACCTCGCCGTCTTGCACGACCAAAGTCGTGTCGATCGTCTCCCAGGTGCCGTTCCGCTTGACTCGGACTGGCGAGGTGGACATCTCCACGCGCAGGGTTTTGCCGTCGGGATTGGCGAAAGTGGTCGAGTTCTCCGAGCGGTAGGCGGGAATCTCGACGCGCTTGTTCTGTTTCTTGGCTTGCTGCTTGGCCTCTTCGTAGATGTCGGATGCAGCAACAGTGCTTTGAGGCGCAGGTGCTGGAGAGGGACCAGCAGCGGCGGGAGAAGATCCTGCCCCAACCAGTAAGGAGGTCACCGTGGTCGACGCCGATAGCAGCGCGACCCCGCGTAGTCGCCAACCTCTCGAAGCAAGGGTTGGTCTTCCTGACAGAATCACTGGACTCCATGATCATTGGGGGGTGTAACGATCCATGTGATCAAAGCAGTAAGTGATCATGCAGGCAAGGTGAGGAGCATCACTGAGAGGAGGCCAGCTCATGATGTGAGGGGGACTGCGCGTGCCGTACTTCCGAACTTCGCATCCCTCAGGTCGAAGATCCCGACAGGTGGCGGTCGCGCATCTACCGACCATCTGATGAGCCGCTCCGAGAATTCTCAGGGCTGCTCATCGAATTTCCCCAGGTCGTTGGGCTTCATATCATGCAGTTGATCCGCCACGTCATGCAACGTGCTGGTGTGTCGACAAACGCTGCGGCACAGAACGAGGTGGCACACCCGCTTCCAGGTCGGCGAACAGCGCCTGGCATTCCCATCGGCTTGCTGGATTCCACCAGCTCCGCTCGGCGGCCTCCCGGACGATGACGAGGATCTGCGTCCAATGCTCGCCTTCGACGCCGAGCGCGTCCAGAATCTTGACCGCACGTCACAGACGACAACGGACCACAGCGATGAACACCGAACTCACTGCGGGCGCCGCATCCGCCGGACCCACGTGTGCGATGGGTCGGAAACGTACGCCAACGCCCGACGAACGCAGCCCTGTGCTTCTGAGCTGGGTGAACGGTACTGGCGTACGTTTCCGTTCTCGCACACTCTGCCCCCGGCACGAGGCGGGTCGTCCGTCCCGCGGTCAGGCGGTCAGGAGGTTGCGGGCGCGGGTGGCGCCTACGGCCAGGAGGAGGGTGGGGAGGCGGGGGCCGGTGTCCTTGCCGACCAGCAGCGTGTAGAGCAGGGCGAAGAACTCGCGCTGGGCGACCTTCAGCTCGGGCGTCGGCTTGGCGTCCGGCGCCAGCCCCGCCAGGACCTTCGGCACGCCGTAGACCAGCGTGGTGAGCCCGTCGAGCGACCACTGCCCGGAAAGGCCCTCGATCAGCAGCCGCAGCGACTCGCGGTCGCGCTCGCCCAGCGAGGCCAGCAGCGCGGTGTCAGGCTCGTCGCGCACGCGGGTGCGCTGCTCGGCCGGGACCTGCGTGGTGACCCACCGCGCCGCGCGGTCGAGCCGCGGCCGGGCCTCGTCCAGAGAGGTGATCGGGTGCTCGGGGTCCAGGTCGCGCAGGATGCGCAGGGTCTGCTCGTCATGGCCGGTGGTGACGTCGACGATCGAGGCCAGCGTGCGGTAGGGCAGCGGGCGCGGCGTGACCGGCAGCGGGCCGGAGGCGGTGCCGACCGCCCGGGTGTAGGCGGCCACGTCCCCGGGCAGGGCCGTGCCGTCGCCGATCTTGCGGTCGAGGGCGTCCCACTCGTCGTAGAGCCGCTGGATCTCCTGGTCGAAGGCGACCTTGAACGACTGGTTCGGCCTGCGCCGCGCGTACAGCCAGCGCAGCAGCGGCGCCTCCATGATCTCCAGGGCGTCCGCCGGGGTGGGCACGGCGCCCTTGGAGCTGCTCATCTTGGCCATGCCGCTGATGCCGACGAAGGCGTACATCGGGCCGATCGGCCGCTCGCCGCCGAAGACCTCCTTGACGATGGGAGCGCCGACCGTCCAGGACGACCCGGGCGACTGGTGGTCGACGCCCGACGGCTCGAAGATCACCCCTTCGTAGGCCCACCGCATGGGCCAGTCGACCTTCCACACGAGCTTGCCCTGGTCGTGCTCCGACAGGAGCACCGTCTCGGCGTGCCCGCACCCGCAGGTGTAGGACAGCTCGGTGGTGTCGTCGTCGTAGGCGGTGACCGTGGTGGTGTCGCGCCCGCAGACCGAGCAGTAGGGCTTGTAGGGGAAGTAGCCGGCGGCGGCCGAGCCGTCGTCCTCCGAGGCGGCGCCCGACCCCTCGGCCGCGGCCTCCGCCGCGGCGGCGTCGGCCTCGTCCAGCCCGGCCTGCTGACGCGGCGCCTTGGCGGACTTGCCCTTGGTGCGGTAGCGGTCGAGGATCGCGTCGATGTGCGCCCGCTCGCGCATCGCCAGAAGGATCTGCTCGCGGTAGGCGCCCGAGGTGTACTGCGCGGTCTGGCTGATGCCGTGGTACTCGACGCCCATCTCGGCCAGGGCGGCGATCATCGGCGCCTTGAAGTGCTCGGCCCAGTTGGGGTGGTGGCTGCCGGGCGGCGCGGGCACGGCGGTCAGCGGCTTTCCGATGTGCTCGGACCAGGAGGAGTCGACCCCCGCGGGAACCTTGCGGAAGCGGTCGTAGTCGTCCCAGGAGATGATGTGGACCACCTCGTGGCCGCGGCGACGGATCTCGTCGGCGACCAGGTGGGGCGTCATGACCTCGCGCAGGTTGCCCAGGTGGACGGGGCCGGACGGGCTGAGGCCCGACGCGCAGACGATCGGTTTGCCGGGGGCACGGCGCTCAGCCTCGGCGATGACCTCGTCCGCGAACCGTGAGACCCAGTCGGCCTCGGCGCTCATAGCCACGATCGGCACTTCCTTCCATGAAAGCCTGACGCCTCCATTGTCCCGGACCGCCGCAGTGTCCCGTGCCAGCCGCCCCCGGTGTGTGGAAACCGCCGATTATGTCGGTCGCCGCTGGCAAGATCACGTTCCTAGGGACGCGTTGGAGAGGACCCCCCGATGAACGGTGCGACCGCGGCCGACTATGCGTGGTTCGACGAGGAGTACGACGGCCGGCCGTTCTGCCTGACCTTCGTCAGGGACGTCGACCCGGAGGAGGCCTTACGCCGCATCGGCGTCACCCCCGGCCCGGCGGCCGAGGTCGACTGGGCCTCCTTCGGAGATCATCCGATCGCCGCCTACCCCGCCATCGGCGGCGCCGCCCTGCTGGAGTACAACGGCTACGCCGGGACGCTGGCCGAGGCGGTCCGCCTGCTGTCGGCAGGCACCGTCATGGCCGCCGTGTTCGTCAACGTCAACGCCGACCAGCAGTTCGTCTTCGCCGCCGACGGCCTGCTGGTCACCGGCTTCGAGCCCGACGGCTCCGACGAGCGCTGGGGCGCCGACCCTGACCGCCTCCTGCCCCAGATGCTGGACCTCGGCATGCCCACCAAGGACGAGGAGGCCGACGCCGCCCTCGACGACGACGAGTACGACCCCGTCCTCACCGTGATGGCCCTCGCGGAACGCGCCACGGGCGTCCGGGTGACCCGCGGCCACCTCGCCGGTCCCGCGCTCGCCGGCTCCGCCGCGCACCTGTACTGAGCCTCGCCCGCGACGATCGCGGCCGCGGGGTCCGTCCCGCGAGGGCGCTCCGTGCGGAGGGCCTATGGGGTGTCCGACGTCTGGACCACGGCGATGTCGGCGAACGCGGCCGACAGGCAGGCGTCGAGCGGGTGGCCCGAGACGGCGAGCAGGTCGGCGACCAGCACGACGGCGTGCCTCGCCACGCCGTCCGCCTGAAGCGGGAACGCCTCGGCCTCCGGCTGGTACACGCCGAGCGCGCCGGCCACCAGCATCACCAGGACGTCGGCGTCGACGGCGGGAAACCACCCCGCGGCCTCCCGCGCGCAGCGCCCGACCAGCGCCCGCACGTCGTCCACCGCGAGCCCGCCCGGGTGCAGGTCCTCGAGCAGCAGGCGCGTCACCGTGCCGAGCACCAGGGCGACGTGCTCGGACTCCAGCGCGGCGAGCGCCGCGGCGGACGCTTCGAAGGCGGGCAGATCTCGGGCGCGGGCGGCGGCCACCGCGCCCTCCGTCGCTTCGGCGACGGCCCGGGCGGGCTTGGGCAGGTGACGCCAGGACACGCTCATCGGCTCCTTCTGCGAGGCCCCCGGGTGCGGCGCAGGCTCCTCCGCGGCCCGATGACCGGGCCTGCGGCGGAGCCTGCCGATCACGCGGGCGGACGATCGGCGGGCAGGGCAATTATGCGCGGCGGACGGGCATGCCGCATGACGCGGCGGCGACCGCGCCGATTGCTAGTGTTCGTGATGACGGACAGGCGGCCGTGCGCGGGGGACGCCGAGACTTCGTGACGAGGCACAGGCGGCCGTGCGCGGAGGACGCCGATACGGGGAGGTTCAGCATGACGACGCGATCGGCCCAGTCGTCTCCGCCACTCGACCGGCCCCCTTCCCGAGGCACCCGGGTCAGGGGCACCCGGCAGGCCGAGGCGCTGATGGCGGTGCTCGGCACGCTGTCGGGGTTCCACAGCGCCCAAGAGATCCACGCCGAGCTGCGCCGCCGGGGCGAGCGCGTCGGCCTGACCACCGTCTACCGCCACCTGCAGGTGCTCAGCGAGGACGAGGCGGTCGACGCCATCCGGGACGAGAGCGGCGAGACCCTCTACCGCCGCTGCGCCACCGGAGGGCACCACCACCACGTGACCTGCCGCGCCTGCGGGCGCAGCGTCGAGGTGGAGGGCAGGGACGTCGAGCGGTGGGCCGAGCGCGTCGCGGCCGAGGCGGGTTTCGTCGACGTCGACCACACCGTGGAGATCTTCGGAGTCTGCCCGCCCTGCGCGGCCGTCAAGAGCTGACCGCGGCACGATTGTCAGACCATGGGCCTAGGCTCGTGGTCTCTGGAACAGGAGGCGGCCATGTGCTTCGATCTCGACAATCCGATCATCCGGCTGTGCGCCGAGGGCATGCGCGCCGAGTCCGAGGGCAGGCCCGAGCAGGCGCGCCGGCTCTTCGACCAGGCGTGGGCCGAGCGCACCGACGACTTCGAGGCCTGTGTGGCCGCTCACTACGTCGCCCGCCAGCAGGATTCCGCCGAAGAGACCCTTCTGTGGAACGCCGTCTCGCTGCATCACGCCAGGGCCGTGGGCGACGGGCGCGTCACCGAGTTCTACCCCTCGCTCTACCTGAACATGGGCGCCTCGCACGAGCTGCTCGGCGATCCGGCCGAGGCCGAGCGCTACTTCCGCCTGGCGGCCGACCTCGCCGGCGACCTGCCCGCCGACCCCTATGGCGACATGCTGCGCCAGGGCATCACCGACGGGCTCAGCCGGGTGACCCGCTGACCCGGCCCATCCGGCGGCTCCTGCCCGCCGCCGGCCCGGCTCGTCCGGCCGCCCCGCCCGCCGCCGGCCCGGTCCATTCGGCGACCTTCGGCCGTAGCCGTGCGGGTCGGCCCCGCGCGGGGTCTCGCGTCCGGGCGGTCTCGCCGGGGCCTACAGGCTGACGCGCACCTTGTAGCGCTCCAGCCATGCGTTGAACTGGAGCAGGCCCTCCAGCGCGGCGCGCAGGTCGTGGCGGCTGACCGCGTCGAGCGGCTGGTCGATCATCGTCCGCACCTTGGGCACGTCGATCATCGAGGCGGCTGGGAAGTCCCCGCTTTCGAGCAGCCGGGCGGTCTCCTCCCTGAGCGCCTTCTCATACGCCGGGTCCTGCGTCGAGGGATAGGGGCTCTTCTTGCGCGCCAGCACCGACTCGGGGAGCACGTCGGCCGTGGCGGCGCGCAGCAGGCTCTTCTCGTGCCCGTCGAAGGTCTTCATCGACCATGGCGCGTTGAACACGTACTCCACCAGCCGGTGGTCGCAGAACGGCACCCGCACCTCCAGGCCCACGGCCATGCTCATGCGGTCCTTGCGGTCGAGCAGCATCTGCACGAACCGGGTGAGGTGCAGGTAGCTCACCTCGCGCATCCGCGCCTCCATCCCGCTCTCGCCGGGCAGGCGCGGCACCTCGTCCAGGGCCTCGCGGTAGCGTTCGGCGCAGTAGCCGGGGACGTCCAGCTCGCGCAGCAGGTCGGGGGCGAGCACCTGGTCCAGTGCGGTCAGGCGGATGCCGGAGGCCAGCCAGGGGAAGGTGCCGGCGTTGACGGCGGCGGGGTCGTGGAACCAGCGGTAGCCGCCGAAGACCTCGTCGGCCGACTCCCCCGACAGCGCGACCGTCGAGTGCGCCCGCACCGCGCGGAACAGCAGGTGGAGCGAGGTGTCCATGTCGCCGACCCCGGTCGGCAGGTCGCGTGCCCGCAGCACCGCCGCGCGGATCCCGGCGTCCATGAGGTCGGCCGAGTCCAGGACGATGTCGTCGTGCTCGACGCCCAGGTGTGAGAGGTGCCGCACGAGGTCGCGGACGAAGGGGGCGTCGGGGGTGTCGCGCATCGCGTCGGGGCTGAAGTGCTCGGTGTAGCCGGTGAAGTCGACGGAGAAGGATCGCAGTTTGCCCTCGCCGTGCCGCCGCAGGGCCTCCCCGGCGAGGGCGGTGACGGCGCTGGAGTCCAGGCCGCCGGACAGCAGTGTGCAGAGCGGCACATCAGAGATCAGCTGGCGTTCGATGATGTCATCCAGCAGGCCACGGACGGTCCGGACGGTGGTCGGCAGGTCGTCGGGATGCTCGCCGGACGCGAGCCGCCAGTAGCGGCGCTTGACGATCCCCTCCCGGGTGACCCTGACGATGCCGCCGGGGCGCACCTCGCGCATGCCGCGGAAGATCCCGCATTCGGGGGTCTTGACGAAGACCAGTAGCTCGCGCAGCCCTTCGCCGTCGACGACCCGGTCGGCCAGGAGGGGGTTGGCGAGTATCGCCTTGGGTTCGGAGCCGAACAGGACGCCCCCCGGCGTCGGGTAGTAGTACAGCGGCTTGATGCCGAGCCGGTCGCGCACGAGGACGAGCTCCTCGCGGCGGGCGTCCCAGATGCCGAAGGCGTACATGCCGTTCAGGTGCCCGGCGAGGTCCTCGCCCCATTCGAGGTAGGCGCGCAGGACGACCTCGGTGTCGCTGCGCGTGCGGAATTGGTGCCCGCGGGCGGCCAGCTCGGCGTGGAGTTCCTTGAAGTTGTACACCTCGCCGCTGTAGGTGAGCACGGCGAGCACCTCGCCGCCCTCCTCCGCGATCATGGGCTGCCGGCCGCCGAGGAGGTCGATGATCGCCAGCCGCCGGTGCCCCAGCGCCCCGTGCTCGGAGATCCACATCCCCTCGTCGTCGGGTCCGCGGCAGCTCATGGTCTCGGTCATGTCCAGCAGCGTGTCCCGGGACTCTCTGAGATCGCCCTCGAAGTCCACCCAGCCACAGATTCCACACATCGCGACGACCCCACGTCTCGTCGGAGGACGGATTGCGACGGCCCCCGCCTCCCCCTGCGCGGGTAGCGTCTTTCCAGGTCAACGGCCTCTACGAGAGATGTATGCCCCGCCACGCCGCAAGAGGCCTCGCGCCGCCCGCCTCAGGCGCCGGTGACGACCGCGGGGTGGCGGGGGTCGTCCACGCGGACGACCACGTCGGCGCTCTCGCGCGGCGCGGCCTCCTCCTCGTACCGGGCGTAGGCGGGCAGCGTCCACCGCTCCTCTTCGGGGGTGCGGCGGGCCAGCGCGCCCGGCGACAGCCACAGGTGCACGGTGATCTCGAACGGCAGCCAGCGGCCGAGCAGCAGGCGGCCGTCCATGAGCAGCACCGCGCCCGGCGGCAGGGTCACGTACGGCGCGCGCGTGGCCCGGTCGGCTGCGGCGTCCCACAGCGACGGCAGGACCTTGCCGGATCCGCCCGGCTCCAGCGGGTCGAGCACCTCGCGCGACAGCGCCCCGAAGTCCTGCCATCCGTCGTAGAAGGCGTCGGGGTCGGTGCGGCCGTACTCGTAGCGGAGCGAGGCCGGGCGCAGGAAGCCGGCCGCCGGGACCCGCAGGACCTCGCGTCCGCGCAGGCGCAACGGGCCGATCAGCGCGTCGGCCAGTTCGCCCGGCCGCGCCGCGGGGGCGCCGTCGAGGGCGACGCGCACCCAGGAGGACCGGGAGGCGCCGGCGATGCGGTCGGCGAGCTCCTCCACCAGAGCCGAGGGCGAAATGGGGCGTACGTCCACTCGTTCATCCTCGCCGATGGCGCACGGACGCGACGACCGCGCACACGACCGGACATCACGAGCGGACGTCACGACGGGCCCGCGTTACACGAAAGTTTCATGGCGTTTCAGCGGCCGATTAATCGCCCGCCTCGGGGGTCATGGCCTTCACCTGCTAGGGGACAGGTGATCAAGAGGTACGGACGGGACCGATAATTTCGGCTGTTTCCCACGCCCAGCACCGGCGACCTAGAGTTCTTGACGCGTAAGCGCTTTCGCATGCTGGTCGGCAGTCGACGGCTGTTCGCCTCACGGCGACGACCGGTTACTTCACCAGGTCCTCGGTGACTCCTTGACGTGCATAGTGTCCGTGCCTTGCTCGAGCGTGCCGGACACGCTGCCGCGATGGACGTCCCGGCTGCGCCGAGGACCTACGTCGTAACCCCTCGAAAGGTGTTTCATGAGAAAGCGACGTAAGATCTCGATCGCCGGCGCCGCCGCCGCGATCGCGACCCTCCTATTGGTCGCCTTGCTGCCCGGGTCGGCTTCGGCCCACGGCGCGATGATGATCCCCGGCAGCCGCACCTATCTGTGCTGGAAGGACAGTGTCGGCAGCAACGGCGCGGTCCAGCCGCACAACCCCGCCTGCGCCGCCGCGGTCGCCCAGAGCGGGACCAACTCGATCTACAACTGGTTCGCCGTGTTGCGCTCGGACGGGGGCGGCCGCACCAGCGGCTTCATCCCGGACGGCAAGCTGTGCAGCGGCGGCGCGGTCGTGTACAACTTCAGCGGCTTCGACCTGGCACGCAACGACTGGCCGGTGACCCACCTGACCTCCGGGGCGAACATCCAGTTCCGGTACAACAAGTGGGCGGCGCACCCCGGATCGTTCCGCACCTACATCACCAAGGACAGCTGGAGCCCGACCCGCTCCCTGGCCTGGAGCGACCTGGAGAGCCAGCCGTTCTACACCGCGCAGGACCCGCCGAGCGTCGGCAACCCGGGTAACGCCGACTCCTACTACTACTGGAACGCGACGCTCCCGTCCGGCAAGAGCGGCCGGCACATCATCTACTCGGTGTGGCAGCGGTCCGACAGCCAGGAGACCTTCTACAACTGCTCCGACGTCGTCTTCGACGGCGGCAACGGCCAGGTGACCGGCGTGGGCGAGGGCAACCCCGACCCGACGCCCACTCCGACCCCCACCCCGACCCCGACCGGCAACCAGACGCCGACCCCGACCCCGACGCCCACCCCGACGCCCACCCCGTCGGGCGGGACCGGCGCCTGCTCCGCGACCTTCAAGACCACCAGCAACTGGGGCAACGGCTACCAGGGCGAGGTGACGGTGCGTGCGGGCAACAGCGCGATCAGCTCCTGGACCGTCAGGTGGGGGCTGCAGAGCGGCACCATCATCAACAGCCTGTGGAACGGCTCCTACACCTTGAGCGGCTCCAACATCACGGTGAAGAACGCCCCCCACAACGGCAGTCTGGGAAGCAACGCCTCCACGACCTTCGGGTACGTCGCACAAGGCTCGCCGGGCACTCCCTCGCTGACCTGCACCAGCCCGTAACCGGACGCCTTCACGGCGATCGAGGGTGACAGCGACTGCCCTGGGCGGCGTCGCGCACCGGCCGCGAGGCCGGGGCGCGGCGCCGCCCGTTCGCCGTGCGAGGGGAGCCGTCCCGCCGGCGGGCACGATCCGGTGAACACCGGGTGAAAGGACGGAGGATCGGCTGCGCCGGGCCGCGCGGCTCGTGTTCGCTTCGGCCATGAGCCCCACCCCCGCCCGCGCCTGGCCCGACGCCGACGTCGTCGGCGCCGCGGTCGGCGCCCCCGTGACCGTCTACCGCGAGGCCGAGTTCGACTCCCGCGGCGAGCTGGCCCACGAGGGCAACCGCGTGCCGGACATCGTCGCGCTCGACGCCCGCCGGCTGGTGGTCGGCTGGCGGGCCGGTGCGCGCGACGACCGCGACCCGGCGCCGACCGACCAGGGCTCGATCCTGTACGCGACCTCCGGCGACGGGGGCGCCACCTGGACGACCGGGACGCTGGCCGCGGCGACGTCCGCGCACCGCTACCACTATGTGATCTTCCTGAACGACGGCGGCGTCCTGTACGCGTTCCTCGGCCGCATCACCGTGTCCGCGGACCGGGACCGCGAAGGCGAGGTGGACGGCTTCCCCGTGGCGATGACGGCCAGGCGCAGCACCGACGCCGGGCGCACCTGGGCCGACTTCCCGGTCACCGTCCAGGTGCCGGCCAACAGCCGGGGCGTGGTCCTGGCGGGCAGGCCGCTCAAGCACGACGGGGTCTGGCTGCTCCCCTACTGGCAGGCGTCCGGCGGCACGACCAGGGCCGGGGTGCTCCGCTCGGCGGACCTGGCCACCTGGACGCCCGGGGCGCTCGCCGCCGGCCCGCCCGGCGTGTCGATCGAGGAGCCGCAGCTCGCGGTGTCGCACGACGCGCCCGGCACGCTGCTCATGGTGGCCCGCACCCTGAACCTGACCGGCGGCTCCTCCGCCGCCGCCCGTGACGCCTTCTACCGCGCCAACGCCTCCCACGCCGCGACGGCGACCAGCGCCGACGGCGGGCTGACCTGGTCGGCGATGACGCTGGACCCCGAACTGCCGAACTACTACGTGAAGGGGTACTTCACCAGCGACTCCGGCGGGCGTTACCTCACGATCTACAACACGCTGGCCGGGCCGTTCACCGGCGCGGGCGCGAGCAAACCGGACCAGTACCGCGAGGTCCTCTATTACAAGGTCAAGCGGCCGGGCGCCCCGTGGGGGCCGGGCCGGCTGTTCGCCGACGGCGCGCGGCTGACCGAGGGCGCGGCCCGCGGCTGGGACGTGTACGCGAGCGCCGACGAGTACGCGCCGGGCCGCTTCTTCGTCGTGTGGGAGCACAACCAGACCGCCATCAAGGTCGCGGAGCTCGACGTCTCCCGGTCGTTCACCGGGGTCGGCGGCCGGTGGGGCGACCTTTCCGCCTGGACGGTGACGGCCGGCGACGGCGCCGTCGAGGTCGACGCCTCAGGCCGGCTGCGCCTGGCGGACGCCACCCCCGGCGGCCCGCCCGGGTTCTCCGGCGTCACCCGGCGGTACGGCCCCTCCGGCGGGTTCGTCGCCACCATCAGGGCCACGGTGGCCGCCCACTCCCGGCTGGACCCTGCCACCGAGGCGGGCGCGGGCCTCGCGCTGAAGGTCGCCACCGGTTCCGTCCGGCTCATGCTGGCACTCCAGCCGGACGGCGTGTACTCCTTCGTCCAGGGCGGGGGCGGGTGGAGCCGGGTGCACGCCGCGCCCGGCGACACGGCGGCCCACGTCTGGCAGGTGGCGGTCGACGCCCGCGGCGACGCCACCCTGCGGATCGACGGCGCCGAGACCGGGGCCGGGTGGGCCGTCGCCGCCTCCGGCGAGGCCCCGCAGGTGGCTCTGTGGTGCTCGGGCACGGCCGCCGCCCCGGCCGAGGCGGTGGTGGACCTGCTGGAGGTGGTCGACGACGTCGCCGGCAGCACCTTCGACGCCTTCGGCGACTGGACGCTCGACGGGGCCGGCGGGACGGCGCGGTTGGCCGCGGGCGACCTGCTGCTGCGCAGCGCCTCCCGCCGCGCCTCCAGCGCCTTGCTCGGCCTTGACGTCACCCGCGGCTGTGACTTCACGCTGGAGTTCCGCGGGCGGGTGGAGGACGACAGCGCCCTGAACCCGGCCACCGGCGAGGGCGTCAGCATGGGCGCCAAGGTCGCCAACGGGCAGCGCAGGCTGATGCTGGCCGTCCAGAAGAGCGGGGTCTGGACCATGCGGAAGGGCTCGGCCGTGTGGGAGAAGGTCTACTCCTCCGCCACCGCCGCCGCCCCGTCCACCTGGAGGGTGACGACCGACAGCGCGGGCGTGGCGCGCCTGTGGCGCGACGGCGCCGACACCGGGGCCACCTGGGTGGTGCAGGACAGCCGCGAGAGCCCGCAGGTGACGCACTGGGTGACCGGCACCGCGGGCGGAAACGCCGCCGCGGCCCGCATCGAGTGGACCCGCGTCACCGCGAGCCCACCCGGATGACGCGGGATCAGTAGCGGCGGTAGGCGCGCGGGTCGGCGCCGAGGGGACGCGACAGCCGCACGGTGATGAACTCGTTGTTGTCGGCCGTGCCCGGCGTGCGACCGGCGGAGTTCGGGAAGTTGTTGTCGTTCAGCAGCGCGATCGTGGAGTCGTCCAGGATCACCACGTCCTCGATGGTCTGGAACGGGAAGGTGAACGTGCTGCCGAAGCCGCCGATGCCACGCGGGTTGGCCAGGTCGAGCAGGTCGGCCACCTGGGTCTTGTCCACGGCGCCGTCCCTGTCGCGGTCGCGCAGGTCGGCCAGGTAGACCCGCTTGGTGCGCGCGGCGGTCCCCTGCTCGTTGTCGCGCTCGATGACCAGGAAGCGGTCACGGTCGACCGTGATCATGTCGCCGATGGAGTTGCCCGGCGCGTCCAGCTTGTAGGCCCAGCGGCGCCCGGTGTAGGCGCGGTCGCGCAGGTCGAACTCGTTGAGGCGCAGCGTGCCCGCGGGATCGCCGGCGACGGTGCCCTCCAGCAGCGGGTACAGGTGGCGGCCGTCGAGCCCGCGCGCCATGCCCTCGAAGCCCTTGCTGCTGCCGAGGTTCGCCGTGCCGCCGTTGAGATAGGGGTTCTCGGGGGCCTGGACGCCGGGCAGCGTGACCGGCTTCTCCAGCAGCGAGCCGGAGGCGGAGAAGTGCAGCAGCCAGGGGCCGAACTCGTCGCCGATCCAGTAGGTGCCGTCGGGCTGCCGGACGATCGACTCGACGTCGAAGTCCGCGCCGGTGAGCTTGCGGTCGGCGCGGGTCAGCGGGAAGGGGACGCGCTTGGCCGGGTCGCTGAGGTTCAGCCCGCCCACGACCTTGACCTCGCCGGAGCGCAGGTCGGGCTTGACGCGCTGGATGCGCAGCAGGAAGTCGCCGCTGTTGGCCTTGTTGCCGAAGCCGTTGTCGGACAGCACGTCGTAGGTGCCGTCGTGGCGGCGGGCCACGCCGCTGAAGCCCTGCACGGGCTGGCCGGGGAACGGCGGGGTGATGCCGTTGATCGGGGCCGTGCCGAGCTTGAAGCCCGACGGCTCGCTGCCCGGTACGTAGGTCTGCGCGGGGAGGGAGGCCCAGCCGGTGAGCGTGGCGCGGCCGAACCCGCCACCGCCGTGCGACTGGTGGTCGGCCTGGCCGTCATGCCCGTCGTGCCCGTCGGCGAGCGCGGGGGCGGAGAGGCTCAGCGCCACGGCGATGGCGCCCAACCCGATCATGGTTTTTCTCATGGCCGTCACGTTAGAGACGCCCGATGACGCGCCGCACAACACCGGATGACTCGCGGGTGCCCAGGTCGTGAGCGGGGAAGCGAAGGCGCGCAAACCCCGCCGGCATCGGCGTTTCGCATCACAGATCTCCCATCTCAATAGTGTGACCAGCACTTTTGCCAAACTCTCCATGTACGGGGCACCACACCTCGACTACTATCGGTAATCGACTGCATGCTACAGGTAGTGGGGCGATGCGTTGACGGAGCGACGATCAGCGGTACGGGCGGCTCTCCATCTCTTGTTCGCCACGGCCGCCGTCATCCTGCTCCTCCACGGCACCGGCTCCCACGAGGGCCCGCCGGGCCTCTCTCCGGCCGCGGCCGCCGCGCCGCTCCTCGGAACATCGGCGGAGCCCGCGCCCACGCCGCTCCCCGAGGACGCCGACCACGACGGTTGCCCCAAGCCGTGGGAGGGCCCTTCCGCCGCGGGGCCCCCACCCCTGCTGTCGCGTCACGGCGGGCACCCGTCGCAGAGACCGAAAGCCGTCACGGAGGCGGCGTTCCGGACGGACATTCCCAGAGCGGGCGTCTCCGCCCTGCGATGGACACGGCCCGCGAGGCCGCGACTGCCCATCTTCCGCTGCTGATCGGCAAGGCTCCCGCGCCCCGCGCGGGACCGGGGGCGCGTCGCGCGCGCCCGGCGACGCTCCACGCCCGACCTCAGCACGAAGGAGTCCACACCCATGCAATCGCTGATCGACCATGCCCGGACGTTCCACCAGAAGGTCAGCGGCGGCCGAGAACAGGCGGCCTCCCCCCGGCACGGCGTCTCGCCGCAGGCGATGTTCGTCACCTGCTCGGACGCGCAGGTCATCCCGTCCCTGATCACGGGCGCCCGCCCCGGCGAGCTGTTCGAACTGCGCACGGCGGGCAACGTCATCCCGCCCTACCGCCTGGGCCGGCTCACGGCCGAGGCGGCCACCATCGAGTACGCCGTGAACATCCTCGGTGTGCGGGACGTCATCGTGTGCGGGCACACCCGGTGCGGCGCCGTCCAGGGCCGGGTGCGCTCCTGGACGCTGCGCTCGGCGCCGACCACGCGGTGGTGGCTGCTCCAGACGCACCGCTGGCGGGAGGCCCCGGCGGTCGCCGAGGAGGACGCCGCGCGGGCCCACCTGGTCGCCCAGCTCGACAAGCTGCGCCGCTACCCTCGGGTCGCCCGGCGCCTGGCCGCCGGCCGCCTGCGCCTGCACGGCTGGTTCTACGAGGTCGAGACCGGCGTCGTGTCCAACTACCACCCCGACACCGGCGCCTTCACCCCCCTGTGACCGCTCCCCGCCCTCCCGCTGCCGGCCTCCCGGCCGGCCGGGAGGTCGACAGCGTGAGGGGCGCTTCCTACACTTGCACGTATGAAGGATCGTTCAAGTGTCACAGTGATGGACCCGCACGCCTGCTCGGTTCCCATGGTCGACGCCGAACGGGTGGCCTCGGTGCGCCAGGCACTGCCGTCCGAGGACACCGTGCAAGATCTGGCCCAGATGTTCGGCCTGCTCGCCGATCCCGGCCGGCTGCGCATGATGGCGGCGCTGCTGGAGGGCGGCGAGATGTGCGTGTGCGACCTCGCCGCGGCCACCGGCCAGAGCATGTCCGGCGCCTCCCATGCCCTGCGGCTGCTGCGGATGCGCCGGGTGGTCAAGGTGCGCAGGTCGGGGCGCATGGCCTACTACCAGCTCGCCGACTCCCACGTGCGCATGCTGTTCGATCTGGCGATCACCCACGCCCGGCACACCGAGGAAGGGATCGGCGATGGCTGACAGTCCCGGCCACGAGCACGACCACGGTCACGGGCCCGACAACGAGCATGACCACGGTCACGACAGCCAAGGCGGGCACGGCCACGACAGCCAGGGCGGGCACGGCACCCGGCTCCGGCACGGCGCCCGGGGCGGGCACGGGCACGGCCATGGGCACGGGATCACCGCCGAGACCGACCGCCGCTACCTGACCGGCGCGCTCGCGCTGATCGTCGGCTTCATGGCCGTCGAGGTGGTCATCGGCTTCCTCGCCCGATCGCTGGCGCTGGTGTCGGACGCCGGCCACATGCTGACCGACGCCATCGCCATCGTGTTCGCCCTTGTCGCCATGCGCATCGCCCAGCGCCCCCCGCAAGGGGGGTTCACCTACGGGCTCAAGCGCGCCGAGATCATCTCTGCCCAGATCAACGGCATCACGCTGCTGCTGCTGAGCGCATACTTCATCTACGAGGGCATCGACCGGCTCATCACGCCGCCGGACGTCCAGGGCGGCTACGTCGTCGCGACCGGCCTGGCCGGCATCGTCGTCAACCTCGCCGCCACCTGGCTGCTCAGCCGGGCCGACCGGACGAGCCTGAACATCGAGGGCGCCTTCCAGCACATCCTCAACGACCTGTTCGCGTTCGTCGCCACCACGGTCGCCGGCCTGGTGATCTGGCTGACCGGCTGGAACCGCGCCGACGCGCTCGCCGCGCTCGTGGTGGCCGCCCTGATGCTCAAGGCCGGCTGGGGGCTGGTGCGCGACTCGGGCAGGGTCTTCATGGAGGCGGCGCCCGCCGGGATGAACCCGGCCGAGATCGGCAGGAAGGCCGCCGCGCTGGAGCACGTCGTGGAGGTGCACGACCTGCACATCTGGGAGGTCACCTCCGGCTACGCGGCGCTGTCGGCGCACATCCTGGTGGTGCCGGGCGCCGACTGCCACGCGGTGCGGGTCGCCGCCGAGCGCATGGTCCGCGACGAGTACGACATCGGCCACACCACCCTGCAGGTCGACCACGCGACGCCGGAGCTGCTGACCATCGGCCGCACCGAGTCCCACTGCGCCGACCCGCACGGGCCCGCGCACAGGAGCGACCGTCCCGCCTCCTGAGGCCGGCGCTCAGCCGCTCTTCCCACCATGCGGCCTCCCGGTGCGCTCGCGCACGGCTCGGTCAGCCGCCGTCCCGCTCACCCGCGCCCTCGCGCAGGCGGTCCGGCCACGGGTGGTCCCCGTACACCATGCTGATGGTGCGGGCCAGCCAGCGGCGCTGCTCGCCGTCCAATATCGGCAAGGCCTCGGTGAAGTCCTGCTCGTCCTTGGCACGGGGACGCTTGGCCTTGTAGTACAGCTGCACCTCCGGGCACAGATAGGGCACTCCCTGCGCCGACACCAGCCCCAGGCGGCCGATGGGGCGGCGCACCCGGGCGTCGCGGCGCGAGACCCACTCGGCGTCCTCGGACTCGTCCAGCATGACCTGGATCCGCCAGGGCTCGTCCGGGCCGGGACGGCACCAGATGTCGTGCACCGTGTCGGGGAGGATCTCCTCCCGCTTCCACGGACGCAGGACGCCCGCCGGGTCGGCGCACCACCACTCCCACGTGGCCAGGATCCGCTGGGCCGTGAGCTGATCATCGCGGAGCAGCAGGACGTCGATGTCCCCGTGCTCCCGGAACGCGCGCCCCACGGCGAGCTCTATGGCGTAGCCTCCGGCGATCCACCAGCGTTCGCCCGCGGCGGAGAAGAGGTTCACGACATCGGACATCGACGCGGGGTCCCATATGCCCCACGGCGTCTCCCGGCGCATCATCCCGACATCTTCGCGTGTGGGCAGCGGCGCCGTGGGATCTTCGGAGAATCCGGCGGCGCCTATCGGCAGGCGGGCTCGAAGCGACCACCGTGCTCGGTCATGGACACCGCATACGCGGCGTTGATCAGTCCGATGTGGCTGAACGCCTGAGGGAAGTTGCCGAGGAACTCCCCCGTGCGCGGGCAGACCTCCTCCGCCATCAGCCCGACGTCGTTGGCGAACCGCCCCGCCCGTTCGAAGACGGCCCGCGCCTCCTCCGGACGCCCGGCCAGCGCCTGGGCCTGGGCCAGCCAGAACGTGCACAGCAGGAACGCCCCCTCCTCCCCCGGCAGCCCGTCGTCGATGCGATAGCGGTACACCAGCCCCCGCTCGTCGACCAGCCGCGCCGCGATGGCGTCGATGGTGGCGAGCATCCGCGGGTCGTCCGCGGGGAGCAGGCCCATGATCGGCATCATCAGCACCGAGGCGTCCAGATCGGACGAGCCGAACGCCTGCGTGTAGGCGCCGGCCTTCTCGCTCCATCCCTCGCGCAGGATGGTGTCCCTGATCTCCTCGGCCGCCGCCCGCCACTCGGCGACGCGGTGCTCGGCGCCGAGGCGCCGGGCCAGGCTGACGGCCCGGTCGGCCGCGACCCAGCACATCGCCTTGGAGTGCAGGTAGTGGCGGCGTTCCCCGCGGATCTCCCAGATGCCGTGGTCGGGCTCGCGCCACTGCGTCACCGCCGCGTCGGCGAGCGCGGTCAAGAAGGCGCGGACCGGCGGGTCGAAGTCCGCGAGCTGGCTGGACACGCAGTGGACGGCGTCCAGCAGCTCCCCGTAGACGTCGACCTGCGGCTGCCGCCACGCGTCGTTCCCGACCCGGACCGGGCGGCTGCCGCGCCACCCGCCGAGATGCGGCAGCTCCCGCTCGGTGAGGTCGTGCTCGCATCCGATGCCGAAGACGATCTGCAGCGCCCGCTCCGGCGCGTACGTCGCGGCGGCCGTCGTCATGCAGCCCAGGAACTGGTCCGCCTCGTCCGGGCAGGCCGCCACCCACAGGGCGTTCATCGTGAAGCTCGCGTCGCGCACCCAGGTGTAGCGGTAGTCCCAGTTGCGCCGCCCGCCGGGCGTCTCCGGCAGGGAGGTGGTCGGCGCCGCCACGATGGCGCCGGTGGGCTGGTACGACAGCGCGTACAGCACCCTGCCGGAGTGGCCGACCAGGTCGCGGTAAGGCCCGTCGTAGGCCTGGTGGCTCTGTGACCAGGCCCGCCAGCGGTCCACCGTGACGTCCAGGCCCTCGGTGATCCGCTCCTCGTCCCACATGGCCGGCGGCGGCTCGCCCGCCATGCTCCAGTGCAGGGCGAAGCGCAGCGTCGTGCCCGCGGCGACCGTCGCCGCGCCGGCGGCCTCCTCGTCCGCGACGGTCAGCGGCACCGGCGAGGAGAGCGCGAGCTGGTCGGGCCCACCCCGGGCGCGCACACCGCCGGGCACGGCGGTGAGCAGCGGCATGACCAGCCCGTACTCCGGCCTCGGCACGTAGCGGACGGCGAGCTCCACCGAGCCGCGCGTGCACGTGACGCGGCGGGCCAGCACGTGCGGGGCGTCCGCGCCGAGCCGGTGCACGTCCGGGTCCTCGCCCACCAGGAGCGCGTCGGTGAGCACCAGGACGCCCGTGCCGGTCTCGAACGTCGTCTCCAGCACCATGGTCTGCGGCACGTAGCGCCGCGTCACGGCACACGGGCCGGCCGGGCTGATCGACCACGACCCCGCCTTGTCGTCGAGGATCGCCGCGAACACGGACGGGCTGTCGAACCGGGGCATGCACAGCCAGTCGACGGACCCGCCCGCGCCGACCAGCGCGGCCGAGTGCCGGTCGGACAGCAGCGCGTACCCGGCGATGGGTGTCCTGGTCATGATCGCGTCACACCACCCCTCCCCCGACGGCCGGGCGGCCCCGCCCGGCTCTTTCCCCGGTGACCGTCCGCGGCCGCATCCCGCTCCTAGCTCCATACCCGCATCGGGACCGCGTGAGCGATCAGGCGTCGCCGGCGCCGCCCTCGATGTCGCCCTCCACCTTCAGGTAGATCTCCTGCAGTTCGCGGAGGACGTCGGGGTCGGGCCGGCTCCACATGCCGCGGCTCGCCGCCTCCAACAGGCGTTCGGCCATGCCGTGCAGCGCCCAGGGGTTGGACTCGGAGAGGAACCGCCGGTTCTCCGGGTCCAGCACGTACGTCGCCGCCAGCGTGTCGTACATCCAGTCGGCCACCACGCCGGTCGTCGCGTCGTACCCGAACAGGTAGTCCACGGTCGCCGCCAGCTCGAACGCGCCCTTGTACCCGTGGCGCCGCATGGCCGCCACCCAGCGCGGGTTCACCACCCGGGCGCGGAAGATCCGCGCCGTCTCCTCCGCCAGGCTGCGGGTGCGGACCGCGTCCGGCCGCGTGCTGTCGCCGATGTACGCCGCGGGGGCGCGGCCGGTCAGGGCCCGCACGGTGGCGATCATGCCGCCGTGGTACTGGAAGTAGTCGTCGGAGTCGGCGATGTCGTGCTCGCGGGTGTCGACGTTCTTGGCGGCCACGGCGATGCGCCGGTAGGCGGCCTCCATGTCCGAGCGGGCGGGCGTGCCGTCCATGTCCCTGCCGTAGGCGAAGCCGCCCCACACCGCGTACACCTCGGCGAGGTCGGCGTCGTCGCGCCAGTTGCGGCTGTCGATCAGCGGCAGCAGCCCCGCCCCGTACGCTCCCGGCCGCGAACCGAAGACCCGGGTGGTGGCCCGGCGCTCGTCGCCGTGCTCGGCCAGGTCCGCCGCCGCGTGCGCCCGGACGAAGTTGACCTCCTCGGGCTCGTCGAGCCCCGCGACCAGGCGCACCGCGTCGTCCAGCATCACCACCACGTGCGGGAACGCGTCCCGGAAGAAGCCGCTGATCCGGACGGTGACGTCCACGCGGGGCCGGCCGAGTTCGCCGGACGGGATCGGCGCGAGGCCCGTGACCCGCCGGGACGCCTCGTCCCAGACCGGCCGGACGCCCAGCAGCGCGAGCACCTCGGCCACGTCGTCGCCCGCCGTCCGCATGGCGCTGGTGCCCCAGATCGACAGGCCCACCGAGCGCGGCCAGTCGCCGGTGTCGGCGCGGTAGCGGGCGAGCAGGGAGTCCGCCATCGCCTGGCCCGTCTCCCAGGCCAGGCGGCTCGGCACCGCCTTGGGGTCCACGGAGTAGAAGTTGCGGCCGGTCGGCAGCACGTTGACCAGGCCGCGCAGCGGCGAGCCGCTCGGGCCCGCGGGGACGTACCCGCCGTCGAGCGCGTGCAGCACCGCGCCGATCTCGTCCCCCGTCCTGGCCAGCCGCGGCACGATCTCGTGCGCCGCGAACGACAGGATCCGCTCCACCCCCGCCGCCGCCCCGGGGCCGGTCCTCCACGCCCCGCCGTCCGGGCCGGCCAGGACGGACGCGCAGACCTCGGGGACCGCCGCCGGGTCCCAGTCGCGGGCCTCCATGCCCTCGACCAGCGCCGCCGCCAGCGTCTCCGCCTCGTCGGTGCTCACGCGCCCGGCGCTGCCGTCCTCGGCCAGCCCCAGCGCCTCGCGCAGGCCCGGCAGCGCATCGTTGCCCGCCCACAGCTGCCGGGCGCGCAGCATCGCCAGCACCAGGTCCACCCGGGCCCGGCCCTGCGGAGCCTGGCCGAGCACGTGCAGGCCGTCGCGGATCTGCACGTCCTTGACCTCGCACAGCCAGCCGTCGACGTGCAGCAGGAAGTCGTCGAACTCGGCGTCGTGCGGCCGGCCCGCGAGGCCGAGGTCGTGGTCCAGCCGGGCGGCCTGGATCAGCGTCCAGATCTGCGCGCGGATCGCGGGCAGCTTCGCCGGGTCCATGGCGGCGATCGAGGCGTGCTCGTCCAGCAACTGCTCCAGCCGCGCCATGTCGCCGTAGGTGTCGGCGCGGGCCATGGGAGGCACCAGGTGGTCGACCAGGGTGGCGTGCGCGCGCCGCTTGGCCTGCGTGCCCTCCCCCGGGTCGTTCACCAGGAACGGGTAGATCAGCGGCAGGTCGCCGAGCGCCGCGTCCGGCCCGCAGGAGGCCGACATCCCGGCGGACTTGCCGGGCAGCCACTCCAGGTTGCCGTGCTTGCCGACGTGCACCACGGCGTGCGCGCCGAACCCGTCCCGCAACCAGCGGTAGGCGGCCAGATAGTGGTGGCTCGGCGGCAGATCCGGATCGTGGTAGATCGCGATGGGGTTCTCGCCGAACCCGCGCGGCGGCTGCACCATCACCACGACATTGCCCGCGCGCAGCGCCGCCAGCACGATCTCCCCGTCCGGATCGTGGGAACGGTCGACGAACAACTCGCCGGGCGGCGGCCCCCAGTGCCGCTCGATCCGGGCGCGCAGGTCCTCGGGAAGGGTCCGGTACCAGGCGCCGTAGCGGGCGGCGGAGATCCGCACCGGGTTGCCCGCCAACTGCTCCTCGGTGAGCCAGTCCTGGTCCTGGCCGCCGGCGGCGATCAGCGCGTGGATGAGCGCGTCGCCGTCCAGCTCGGCCACTCCGGGGAACCCGCCCTCGCCGTCGGGCCCGATGTCGTACCCGCCCGCGCGAAGGGCCGCGAGGAGACGGACGACGCTGGCGGGCGTGTCGAGGCCGACCGCGTTGCCGACCCGCGCGTGCTTGGTCGGGTAGGCGGACAGCATGACCACGATCCGCCTGTCCCGCGGAGGGACGTGCCGCAGGACGGCGTGCCGCACGGCGATCCCGGCGACCCGGGCGGCGCGTTCGGGGTCGGCCACGTAGACGGTCAGCCCGTCCTGGTCGATCTCCTTGAACGAGAACGGCACGGTGATGATCCGCCCGTCGAACTCCGGGATCGCCACCTGCGACGCCGCGTCCAGCGGGGACAGGCCGTCGTCGCTCGCCTCCCACGCGTCCCGGCCGCCGGTCAGGCACAGCCCTTGCAGGATCGGCACGTCGAGCCGGGCCAGGGCGCCGACGTCCCACGCCTCGTCGTCGCCCCCGGCCGAGGCGGTCGCGGGGCGCGTCCCCCCGGCGGCGAGGACGGTGACGACCAGCGCGTCGGCCTGGCCGAGCACCTCGAGCAGCTCGGGCTCCGCGGTGCGGAGCGAGGCGCAGAAGACCGGCAGCGGACGCCCGCCGGCGTCCTCGATGGCGTCGCACAGGGCGTGCACGAACCCGGTGTTCCCCGCGACGTGGTGGGCCCGGTAGTACAACACCCCCACAACAGGCCGCCCCCCACCCCCGGACACCCCAAAGCGCCCATCCGCAGCCCCCTCCGGGCGGCTGCTCTCCGCGGACACCCCCGGAGAATCGCCCGCGGACACCACCGGGCCTTCATCCGCGGACTCCCCGGAGCGCTCGTTCGCGGACATCTCCGGGTGCTCGTCCGGGGCGCCGGCGTGGTCTTCGCCGGGGACCGCGGGGCGGTCCAGGACGCCCCAGCTCGGGGTGGGCTCCGGCGGGGCGAAGCCGTGGCCGGTGAGCAGCACGGTGTCGGACAGGAAGCGGTGCAGCTCGGCCAGGTTCGCCGGGCCGCCGTGCGCGAGATAGGCGTGGGCCTGAGCGCACACCCCTCCCGGGACGGTGGACAGCTCCATCAGCTCGGCGTCGGGCGCCTGCTCACCGCCGAGCACCACCACCGGGAGGGAACCGGACAGCAGCGCGTCCAGGCCCTCCTCCCAGACCCGCCGCCCGCCGAGCAGGCGGACGACGACGAGTTCCACGCCGTCCAGCAGGCCCGGCAGATCGTCGGGGGCCAGCCGGGCGGGGTTTCCCAGCCGGTACGGCAGGCCGCTCGCGCGGGCGCTGAGCAGGTCGGTGTCGGAGGTCGACAGCAGGAGCATGGGGAGATGGCGCACGGCACATCCTCACTCGGGGTCCGCGCCCCGCGTCGTGGGTCCACAACGACGGCCTGGAGTCTCCTGGCTTCCGGATCGACGCTCACCCCGGCCTTCCCGCCCATGCCGGGCAGTGGCCTTCGGTGGGGTTGACTCCCCGGTGACAGTGGCGGGACCGCGCCGGATTCACACCGGCTTCCTCCATGTGCCGTCACCGTCCATCAGATCACGTCGCCCGACTTATAGCGATAAGTCGGGTTAAGATCCTCAACGTGGCCAGTGCCGAGTTTTCCGGACGTCCCGAGCCTACCCACAACGGCAAAACCACCGCCGACGCTCACCCCACCCCCGCCTCCTTCACGCGATCTCGGCCGGACGCCTGTCCCGGCGCGCTCCAGACCCACGAGGCGGCGGACGGCGCCATCGCCCGGGTCAGGACGCCGGGCGGCAGGCTCACCGCCGGACGTCTGCGCGCCCTCGCCACCGCCGCCGCCTCCTACGGGTCCGGCGTGATCGAGCTGACCTCCCGCGCGAACGTGCAGGTGCGCGGGCTCACCGCCGAGACAGGACGTGCGTTCGCCGAGCGGATGGCCGCCATAGGGCTGCTGCCCTCGGCCACCCACGAACGCGTCCGCAACATCCTCGCCGGCCCCCTGTCCGGCGTCGACGGGCGTGGTCTCGCCGACGTCACCCCACTCGTCGACGAGCTGGACGACGCCGTGCTGGCCCGCCCCGCCCTGGCGGAACTGCCCGGCCGCTTCCTGTTCGCCCTGGACGACGGCCGCGGCGACATGGTCCCGCTCCGCGCGGACGTCACCCTCCTCCCAATTCCCGCGTCCGCCCCCGCCCCCGCACCTCCCGGAGACTCCCAGCAGCAGGACCCCGCACCCCCCGGAGACTCCCAGCGAAACCAGGCATCGGTGCGGAACTCCCAGCAGGACCGGGCAACGCCCCCGGACCTTCACCTGAAGCAGGGATCACCCGGTAACCCCCATTCAGCCCGGGAGTCCCCCGAGAACCACCGGCAGGACCGGACAGCGGTGGAAGTGGTGTTGCTGCTGGCGGGCGAGGACACGGGGCTGCGCCCCGGCCTCGCGGACGCCGTGCCGGCGATGGTCGCCGCCGCCGAGGCCTTCCTGGCCGAACGCGCCGCCCAGAAATCCGGCGCCTGGCGCATCACCGAACTCGACGACGGCCCCGCCAGGATCACCGCCCGCCTGGCCGCCAACGCACCCGCCCTCCGCGCACCCGCCTTCCGCGCACCGGCCACTCCGTCCCGCCTCGTCCCCTCACTCGGCCCCGGGGTCGTGGCCATGGCGGACGGGCGGGCGGCGCTCGTTGTGCTGCCTCCGCTGGGCCGACTGACCTCCGCCCAGGCGCACGCGGTGGCGGACGTGGCAGCGGCAGGAACCGGAGAGATCCGGCTGTCCCCCTGGCGGGGCATCGTCATCCCCGGCGTACCGGCGGCCGATGCCGGGGCGTGGATGTCCCGGCTGGCCGCCATGGGCCTCGGGACCGAACCCGGCTCCCCGTGGGCCGGGGTCACCGCCTGCGCCGGCCGCCCAGGCTGCGCGAAGTCCCTCGCCGATGTCCAGGCCGACGCCGCGTACGCCACCCTGCGCGCCGCCCACCACGCCGGCCCGACGCCCGCCGCCAAGGACGGGCCGCTTCCCGCCGCCCAGAGCCGACAACATCCCGCCGCCCATGACCAGCCCTTTCCCTCTGACCAAGGCCACCCGCCTCCCACCGACCAAGGCCATCCGGTTCCCGCTGACCAGACCGATCCGCTTTCCGCTGATCGAGGCCATCCGCTTCCCGTGCACTGGGCCGGCTGCGAGCGTCGTTGCGGACGACCGGCCGGGCCGGCCGTTCTGGTGATCGCGACGGGCGACGGCTACCGGATCGATTCCACCGGCCAGGCCGGACACCACACCGACCTGGACGCGACCGCCGCCGCGATCACCAGTGCGCGGAGCGCGCTGGTCCGGTGATTATGGGCCGATATGGTTAAGCCATGCGGATACCGTTCCAGTTGCGCGGAATCGAGGGCACCGTAGACGTGAAGGTCGCGGTCAACGATGCCCCGGTCGCGCTTGGATGCCGGCATCCGGAAGGCGCCCAAGACCTGCCCGTCTGTACCGCCGTCATCGACTACCCCGGACGTGGGTACACGGCAGCCATGGGCTGGGTTCAACTGGTCAGCAGCACCGACGGCGAGTCCGGTGAAGAGGGCTTCGATCCCGACCCTCTCGGCTTCTACAGCGACCTGGACGTGCCCTACGCCTGGTTCGGCATCTGCCCTACCCTCTTCGACGCCCCATCACGTGACGCACGCGATGACATGATCTGGCTGGCGCACAGCTTCCTGTGCTTCTCCCCGACGTTGGTGACACGTGAAGTGTCCGCGGTGCTGGGCTTCTCCTGGGGATTCGAGATCCGGTCCAGCCATGTCGTCCTCCACGATGCCCAGCGCCTGCCTGCCGCAAGCTGGGACGGTCACGTTTCCCGGCTGTCCCAGGCGTATCCCGGCTGGCAGTTCACGCCCGGTTCCCAGCACGGATAGAGCTTCACCACCCCGGCCCGTGCCCAGTGCTCCCCCCTTGGGTCGGCTCCCAGTTCCTCCACGAGCGGCGCGAACGCCGGCGTCCGTCCGCGCGGCGGCCTGATCTCCACCGGGCCGGGGAACGTCCCGGTCAGCAGCGCCGTGGAGGCGGCCGTGGTGGCCGCCGTCGCGCACGCGCCGGTCGTCCACCGGTACCGCAGCCCCGTGCTCATGCGTCAAGAATGGACAAGTCAGGACGCCGAGTGGGAAGGCAGGGCACGTGAAGGCCGGAGTGCTGGTGATCGGTGGCACAGGGGAGGCACGGAGACTGGCCGCGGCCCTGGTCCAGCGGCCCGAGCTGCGCGTGGTGTCGTCGCTGGCCGGACGGGTGACCGACCCCCGGCTTCCCGAGGGAGAGGTGCGCGTCGGCGGTTTCGGCGGGCCTGAGCGCATGGCGGCCTGGCTGCTGGAGCAGGGGATCCGCGCCGTCGTGGACGCCACGCACCCGTTCGCCGAGCGGATCACGGCCTCGGCCGTCCGGGCGTGCGCGGCGGCGGGAGTGCCGCTGCTGGTGCTCCGGCGGCCGGGATGGACCGAGGGCCCCGGAGACGACTGGCGCTGGGTGGCCTCCCTCGACGAGGCCGCCACGACCCTGCCCGCCCTCGGCCGGCGCGCCTTTCTGACCACCGGCCGCCAAGGGCTGTCCGCGTTCGCCGGCCTGGACGGCCTGTGGTTCCTGATCCGCACGGTGGACCCGCCCGGACCTCCGCTGCCTCAACACTGCCACCTCCTGCTCGACCGGGGTCCCTACACCCTCGCGAGCGAGCTCGCGCTGATGCGGGCGCACCGCGTCGACATGCTGGTCACCAAGGACAGCGGAGGCGGCATGACCATGGCCAAGCTCGCGGCCGCCCGCGAACTCGGCCTGCCCGTCGTGGTGGTACGCCGCCCGCCCCTGCCCGGTCCGGTCCCAGAGCCGGCGACAGAGCCGACACACACGCCCGCCATCCGCACCGCAGGAACGTCCATTGCCGGGGTCGCAGGGACGGCCGGCGCCGGCCCTGCGGGGATGTGCGCCCTCGGTCGGCCGGGGACGCTCTGTACCGTCCAGACCGTGCAGGATGCCTTGGACTGGGTCGACGTGATCGCCCACGCCGGCCCCGCGACCCGTCCTGCGTCCGGTCTCACGCCGGGTAACGGCGTGGGGTGAAGACCGCGGGACGGCCGTCCCGCTCCACGGCGCGGGTGGTGGACGAGCCGATCACCAGCAGGCAGCGCATGTCGACATCGGCCGGGTCCAGCTTGGCCAGCGTGGTGACGCGCAGGCTCTCGCCCGGTCCGCCGACGTCCCGCCCGATCACCACGGGAGTGTCGGGTGAGCGATGCTCCAGCAGCAGATCGCGTGCCGCGCCCACCTGCCACGTACGGCTGCGCGACGCCGGGTTGTAGATCGCGAGGACCAGGTCGGCGCGCGCCGCGGCGGTGAGACGCCCGGCGATCACGTCCCAGGGTTTGAGCCGGTCCGACAGCGACAGGACGCAGTAGTCGTGCCCGAGCGGCGCGCCGGCCCGGGCGGCGACCGCCTGCGCGGCCGTCAGGCCGGGGACCACGCGCACCCGCACCCGCGCGAACCGGGGCTCGCACGCCACCTCCAGCACCGCGCTCGCCATCGCGAACACCCCTGGATCCCCTGAGGAGACGACGGCGACCCGGGATCCGGCCTGGGCCAGTTCGAGCGCGTGCGCCGCCCGCTCGGCCTCGACGCGGTTGTCGGTGGGGTGCCGCCTCTGGCGCGGGTTGGGCGCCACCCGGTCCAGGTAGGGGCCGTAACCGACGAGTTCGTCCGCGGTGGCCAGGGCGTCCTGCGCCTCCGGGGTCAGCCACGGCCGGCCCGCCGGTCCCAGCCCGACCACGACCACCTCCCCGCGGGCCCCCTCCGGCGCGGGCACCTGAGACGCGGCACCCCCCACCAGGCCGCCCTCGGCCGCGGCGCCCTCGGCCGTGGCGCCCTCGGCCGTGACGCCGTCCACCGCGGCGTGGCGACCCATGCCGGCGCCCGTGGCCCCGCCCGTCCCGGCGACCCGGGTCAGGGAGGCGCCCGCGCGGCTGGGGAGGACGGCGATCGAGAAGTACGGGACCTCGGCCGGGTCCACCTCGGCGAGCGGCGCGATCCGCTGCCGGTCGGTGGTCGCCCGCTCGACGTACCACGCCTCGTCCAGGCGCCCCGCCCGGCGCAGCGCCTCGCGCACGGAGGTGAACGTGCGCCCGAGCTTGAGGATCGCCGCCGAGTCCGCGGCGGCCAGCCGCTCGGCGAGGACGTCCTCCGGCAGGGTGCCCGGCAGCACGGTGAGCGTCTCCTCCCCCTCGACGAGGGGACGGCCGAGCGTCGCCGACGCCCCGCTCATCGAGGTGACGCCGGGGACCACCTCGGTCGGGTACCGGTGCGCGAGCCGCTTGTGCAGGTGCATGTAGGAGCCGTAGAACAGCGGGTCGCCCTCGCACAGCACGACCACGTCGCGTCCGGCGTCGAGGTGCGCGGCCAGCCGTTCGGCGCAGGTGGCGTAGAAGTCGTCGATGGCGCCCCGGTAGCCGCCGGGGTGGCCGGTGGTCTCGGTGGTGACCGGGTAGATCAGCGCTTCCTCGACCTGGTCGCCGCGCAGGTAAGGCTCGGCGACGCCGCGCGCGATGCTGCGGCCGTGCCGCGCGCTGTGGTAGGCGATCACGCCGGCGTCGCGGATCAGGCGGGCGGCCTTCACCGTCACCAGTTCCGGGTCCCCGGGGCCCAGCCCCACACCCCACAGGCGCCCACCCCCCGCCGGGCCGTCGTCCCCGCCCCCCGCTGCCCCGGCATGCCCCGGTACCGACGATCCGCCGTGCCCCGGTACCGAGCGTCCAGCTTGCCCGGGTACCGACGGGCCGGCGTGGCCGGGTGCCGAGCGTCCAGCCTGCCCGGGTACCGAGGATCCAGCGTGCCCCGGTACCGAGCGTCCAGCCTGCCCGGGTGCCGACCGGCCGGCGTGCCCCGGTACCGAGGGGCCGGTGTTCCGCCCTTGGCCGAAGTCGTTCATGCGTCGGTCACTCTTCCTCGCTAGCGATCGCGTTGACGGCGGCCGCCGCCATCGCGCTTCCACCCCGGCGCCCGTGCACGACCAGGTACGCGAGGTCGCCGCCGTACTCTTCCAGTGCCTGCTTGGACTCGGCGGCGCCGATGAACCCCACGGGGACGCCGAGCACCGCGGCGGGCGGGCCCGCGCCCTCCCGCAGCAGCTCCAGCAGCCGGAACAGGGCCGTCGGAGCGTTGCCGACGGCCACCACGGCGCCGGCCAGCCGGTCGCGCCACAGCTCCAGCGCCGCGGCGCTGCGCGTGGTGCCGAGCCTGCGGGCCAGTCCTGGCACCCTCGCGTCGCCGAGCGTGCAGATCACGTCGTTGCCGGCGGGCAGCCGCCGGCGCGTCACCCCTGACGCGACCATGGACGCGTCGCACAGCACCGGCGCTCCGGCGTTCAGCGCGACTCTCGCGCGCGCCACTACCCCCGGCGACCAGGCCAGATCGTCCACGAGATCGACCATGCCGCACGCGTGGATCATGCGGACCGCCACGCGCGCGACGTCGTCCGGCAGATCGCCCAGCCGCGCCTCGGCCCGGATCGTCGCGAACGACCTGCGGTAGATCTCCGCCCCGTCACGTATGTACTCAGGCACGGTCCCCGTCCCGTCACGTATGTGCTCAGGCACGATCTCCGTCCCGTCACGTACGTACTCAGGCGCGTTCTCCTCCGGCCCCTTCGCCCTCCCCACTCCCCCATGGACGCCCGCCGCCGGCGCCCCGTCCTGAGGAAGGGACCCCGCCGCGTCAGTCACGGACGCGGGCGGGCGAGTACAGGTGGCTGTCGGGGAACTCCGAAGCGGTCAGCACGCCGCCGACGACGATCACGGCCGTGCGGACGACACCCGCCTCGCGCACCTGCTCGGCGATGCCGGCCAGGGTGCCGCGCAGGACGATCTCGTCGTCGCGGCTGGCACGGGCGACGACGGCGACGGGGCAGGAGGCCCCGTAGTTGGGGATCAGCTCCTCGACCACGGCCTCGATCCGCTGGACCGCCAAGTGGAGCACCATCGTGGACCGGCTCCGGCCCAGGCCGGCCAGATCCTCGCCCTCGGGCATCGCCGTGGCGCGGGCGGACGTGCGGGTCAGCACGATCGTCTGACCCACCCCCGGGACCGTCAGCTCCCGGCGGAGGGAGGCCGCGGCCGCCGCGAAGGCCGGCACACCGGGCGTCACGTCATAGGGCACGCCGGCGGCGTCCAGGCGGCGCATCTGCTCGGCCATCGCGCTGAAGATCGACGGGTCGCCCGACTGCAGCCTGGCGACGTCCGACGCCACCGCGTGCGCCTCCAGCATCTCGGCCACGATCTCGTCCAGCGTCATCCTGGCGGTGTCGACCAGCCGCGCTCCCTGGGGCGCGTACTCAAGGAGCTCCTTCGGCACCAGGGACCCGGCGTACAGGCACACCGGCGAGGCGGCCAGCAGGTCGCGCCCGCGCACGGTGATGAGGTCGGCCGCGCCTGGCCCGGCTCCGATGAAATGCACGGTCACGCCGTCTTTTCCCTTCTTCTCCCGCCCATCGGGGTCATGGGCGCACCGCCGTCCACAAGGTCACCGGGATCGCCGGTCGCCAGGTGGTGAACCCGCCCAGCCGCCCGGCGCGCTGTACGGCGACGCGCGCCAGATCGCCGCCCGCCTTGGCGTGCCACGCCGCCACGACGGCCTCGGACTCGACCGTCACCGCGTTGACCACCAGCCGGCCGCCGGGACGCAGCGCGTCCCAGCAGGTCTCGACCATGCCGGGGACCGTCGCGCCGCCGCCGATGAAGACGGCGTCGGGACGGTCGAGGCCCGCCAGCGCGGCGGGCGCCGTGCCGGTGACGACCCGCAGCTCGGGCACGCCCAGCGCGGCGGCGTTGCGTGCGATGCGGCCGGAACGCTCCGCCTGGCGCTCCACCGCGATCGCCCGGCAGCCGGAGGCCGCGCGCATCCATTCGATCGCCACGCTGCCCGCGCCCGCCCCCACGTCCCACAGCAGCCGGCCGGGCAGCGGAGCGAGCCACGCCAGCGTCACCGCGCGGACCTCCCGCTTGGTGAGCTGCCCGTCATGCTCGTACGCCTCGTCCGGCAGGCCCGGGACCAGGGGAAGCGGCATCGGGGCCGGCACCGTGGCGGGGTCGGCGCGGACCTCCAGGGCGACGACGTTGAGCGGGCCCGCGTCCGCCGCCCACGCGTCCGCCTCGTCCGCCGTGCCGGTCGCCGAACGCTCGGCGGGGCCGCCAAGCCGTTCGAGCACGGTCATCGTGCTCGCGCCGTACCCGCGCGCGCGAAGCAGCTCCGCGACCAGGCGGGGCGTCGTCGCGCCCTCGCTCAACGCCAGCACACGGCTTCCCGGCCACAGGACCCGGTTCAGCCGCTCCACCGGCCGCCCCACCAGGCTGACGACGGCGGTGTCCTCGACCGGCCAGCCCATCCGGGCGCAGGCGAGCGAGACCGACGACGGATGCGGCACGACGCGCACCCGCTCGGGGCCGAGCAGCCGGACGAGGGTCGAGCCCACGCCGTGGAACATGGGATCGCCGCTGGCCAGCACGCACACCTTCCTGCCCGCGTGCCGGGACAGCAGCTCGCGGACGGCGGGCACCAGCGGCGAGGGCCAGGCGACGCGTTCGGCGTCCGCCTCCGCGGGCACGAGCGCGAGCTGCCGGGGGCCGCCGATGAGCACGTCGGCCCCGGCGATCCGCGCCCGCGCGGCGGGTGACAGTCCGTCCCAGCCGTCCGCGCCGACGCCGACGACGGTCACCGGCACGCTCACGTCCGCGCCGGCCGTCGGCGCGGACGTGCCCGCGCCGGCCCCGACGCCGACCGTCGGCGCGCTCATGCCCGCGCCGGCGAGGGGCACCGGCGTGCCCGCGTCGACGCCGGTCAACGGCGTGGTCGCGTGCCCGGTGGGCATGGCGTCAGAGGCCGGCATCGTCCACCAGCCTCGCGGCCATGTACGGGCTTCCGGCCCAGTGCAGGTGCAGGTACGAGGCCGCGAGCTTCGGGCCCCCGTACCCGTCGGCGCCGCCCCGCCACCGGAACAGCGGTTCGGGGTCGCCTACGGGGGTGACCTGGGTGCGGTGGAACTCGTGTCCTCGGTACCTCTCGCCTTCGCGCGTCACCACGGAGTCCCGCACCGACACGGCGCTGCGGTATCCCAGCGTCAGCCGGCCGGTCATCGCCGCGTTCGCGTCCACGAGCCCGCACATGGGACGCCCGTCCAGTTCGCGGCAGAGGTAGAGCAGCCCCGCGCACTCGGCGACGATGGGCCCGCCGAACGCGGCGATCTCGCGGCGCAGCGGCTCGTTGGCCGACAGCTCCACCGCGTACACCTCGGGGAACCCGCCGGGCAGCAGGACGGCGCGCGTCCCCGCGGGAAGGCTCTCGTCGCGCAACGGGTCGAAGACGGCGATCGTGCCGCCCGCCGCCTCGACCAGCTCGGCCTGCTCGGCGTACCCGAACGTGAACGCCTTGCCCCCGGCCACGGCCACCACGACGTCCGCGCCGCGCCCGGTGCGCCGCCGCCCGTCGCCCGCCATCACGACGTCCCTGCCGCGCCCGGCGCGCCGCCGCCCGCCACCCGCGTCAGGCCCGTCGCGCCCGTCAGGCCCGTCGAGCCCGCTGAGGCCACCGAGCCCGCCAAGGCCACCGAGGCCGCTGAGCGCCTCGCCGGCGTCCCAGGCGGGCGCGGCGAGCCGGGGCGCGCTGTCGGCGAGGCGGGCGATGGCGGCGAGGTCGCAGGTCGTGGCCACCAGGTCGGCCATCGCAGCGACGGCCTCAACGGCCGCGCCCGCCCGCTCCGCCGGGGGCACCAGGCCGAGGTGCCGGGACGGCGTCGAGACCATGGCCGTACGCGGGATCGCGCCGTACACCTCGACGCCCGTCTCGGCCAGCGCGTCCCGGCAGATCCGTTCGTGGCGCGCGGACCCGACCCGGTTGAGGATGACCCCGCCGATGCGGACCCGCGTGTCGTAGGACATGAACCCGTGGACGAGCGCCGCGACCGACCTTCCCTGCCCGGACACGTCCACGACCAGGACGACCGGAGCGTCCAGCAGACGGGCGACATGCGCGGTGGACGCGACGTCCCCCTCGATGGAATCGGCCCGGCTGGACGCACCCCTCGTGGAGTCCTCTCTCATGGAGACACCCGTCGTGGAGGCCTCCGGGGTGAAGGCGCCTGAGGTGAAGGCGTCCGTCGTGGACACACCCGTCGAGGAGGCGTCCGACGTGAAGGCGTACGTCGGGGAGGCGTCCGCGGTGGAGTCGTCCGGGGTGCTGGAGCCGTCGAAGAGGCCCATCACCCCCTCGATGACCGCGATGTCGGCGCCCTCGGCGCCGTGCAGGAACAGAGGGGCGATCAGCTCCTCTCCGACGAGCCACGGGTCGAGGTTGCGGCCAGGGCGGCCCGTCGCGAGGGCGTGGTAGCCGGGGTCGATGTAGTCGGGCCCGACCTTGTGCGGCGAGACCGACAACCCCTTGGCGGCGAAGGCCGCCATCAGGCCGGTGGCCACCGTGGTCTTGCCCGCCCCCGAAGCGGGCGCCGCGATCACGAGGCGCGGAAGCCCGGTCACCATTCGATACCCTTCTGCCCCTTCTGGCCCGCGTCCATGGGGTGTTTGACCTTGGTCATCTCGGTGACCAGGTCGGCGATCTCCCGCAGGCGCGGGTGGGCGTCCCTCCCGGTGATCAGGACGTGCTGCGTGCCCGGCCGAGCGACCAGCGCGGCCTCGACGTCCTCCACGTCGATCCACCCCCAGGTGATCGGGTAGGTGAACTCGTCCAGCACGTACAGCCGGTACGTCTCGGCGGCGAGGTCCCGCTTGACCTGTTCCCAGCCCTCGCGGGCGTCGGCCGCGTGGTCGGCCTCGGTGCCCGGCTTCCTGACCCAGGACCAGCCGTCGCCCATCTTGTGCCATGCCACCGTGCCCCCGGCGCCGGACGCGCCGAGCACCGTGAGGGCGTGCTCCTCGCCGACGCGCCACTTGGCGGACTTGACGAACTGGAACACGCCGATCGGCCAGCCCTGGTTCCAGGCCCGCAGCGCCAGCCCGAAGGCGGCCGTGGACTTCCCCTTGCCAGGGCCGGTGTGCACGAGCACGAGCGGCCTGGCCCGGCGCTGCCGCGTGGTCAGGCCGTCCTCCGGCACCAGCTCCGGCTTCCCCTGCGGCACCTCAGGCCACCTTCCGTCGTTCGCGGACGAGATCACGCAGACCGCCTGCCGCCAGGTGGTCCAGCCCCACGGCCTCGCCGCCGAGCAGCGCCGCGAGGCGCGTGGCGAGTCCGAGGCGCACCGGGCCGGTCTCGCAGTCGACCACGACCGCGGCGACGTCCTTGAGCGTCGAGGCGGCGCGGCGCACGTCGGCGTCCGTGCCGGCGGTGGCGCGCCCGTCGGTGACGACGACGAGCAGCGGCCTGCGCGCGGGGTCCCGCAACCGTTCGGCGCGCACCACCCGTGCGGCCCTGCGCAGCCCTGCGGCCAGCGGCGTGCGCCCGCCCGTCGGCAGCTCACGCAGGCGTGCCGCTCCGGCCTCCACCGACGAGGTGGGCGGCAGCACCAGCTCGGCTCCCGCGCCGCGGAAGGTGACGAGCCCGACCTTGTCGCGGCGCTGGTAGGCGTCCAGCAGCAGGCTCAGCACGGCCCCCTTGACCGCGCCCATGCGCCGGCGGGCCGCCATGGATCCGCTCGCGTCCACGACGAACAGCACGAGGTTGCCCTCCCGCCCCTCGCGCACGGCTTCGCGCAGGTCGCCCGGCCGCACGATGAGCCCGGGCCCGGTCCTGCCACGTTCCCGCTGGTACGGGGCCGCGGCGCGCAGGGTCGCCGTCAGGTGCGGCGAGCCGAGGCGCCCGGACGGAGCCCGCGCCCCAGCGACGCGTCCGTGGGTGGTGCGGGCCCGGGACCGCCGCCCCGGCGCGCCCGCTCCGAGCCCCGGCACGGTCAGCGCCCGCACCCGGTACGGCTCGCCGGCCGGCGGCGTCGGCCGCCCGGGGGCCGGCGCGGCCTCGTCCCGCGGCGCCGGGCCCGTCCCGGCATCGCGCGCCTCCTGGTCAGGCTCGGGCCCCTGGCGGGGCTCGTCGTCCTGGGCCCGCGCGGGGCCGGGCGAGGCGGCACCGTCACGAGCGCCATCATGGGCGTCGTCACGAGCACCGTCATGGGTGTCGTCATGGGTGCCGTCGTGACTGCCGTCCGCCGGGGAGCCCGGCTCGGCGTCCGGTCCCTCACCGGACGGGCCGGACCCGGTGTCGGGGTCTGGGTCGAGGTCCGGTTCCTCCTCCAGGGCGGAGGCCGCGTCGCGGAGCAGCTCGTCGAGCTCGTTCTCGTCGAGACCGGGAGCGTCGAACGGATCACGCCTGCGGCGGTGCGGCAGGGCGAGCCGCGCGGCCTGCCGGATGTCGTCCCCGGTGACCCGGGTGCCTCCTCGCCAGGCCGCGTGCGCCACGGCGGCGTGGGCGGTGACAAGGTCGGCGCGCATCCCGTCCACCCCGAACCCGGCGCAGACGGTGGCGATCACGTGAAGCGCGGCGTCGGGCAGGACCACTCGGCCCAGGCCGGCGCGCGCCTCGGCGATGCGCGCGGCGAGGGCCTCCTCGTCCTTCCGCCACCGGCGGGTGAAGCCCTCCGGGTCGTCCTCGAACGCGAGCCTCCGGCGGATCACCTCGGCCCGCTCGGCCGGGTCGCGGGACGCCACGACCTCGACGGTCAGGCCGAACCGGTCGAGAAGCTGAGGACGCAGCTCGCCTTCCTCGGGGTTCATCGTGCCCACCAGGAGGAACCTGGCGGCGTGCCGGACGGACACGGTGTCGCGTTCGACGTAGCAGACGCCGAGCGCGGCGGCGTCCAGGAGCAGGTCCACGAGGTGGTCATGCAGCAGGTTCACCTCGTCGACGTACAGGACCCCCCGGTGCGCCGCCGCGAGAAGTCCCGGGTCGAACGCCTTGACCCCCTCGGTCAGCGCCCGTTCCAGGTCCAGCGATCCGGCGAGGCGGTCCTCCGAGGCGCCGACCGGCAGCTCCGCCAGCCGGGCCGGCCGGACCAGGGTGTGCGGGCCTTCCGTGTCGTGCGGCCCGTCCGGGCAGTCCGGGTCGGGCGCGGCCGGGTCGCACGAGAAGCGGCATCCCGCGACGACGGCCACAGGCGGCAGCAGCGCCGCCAGCGCGCGGACGATCGTGGACTTCGCCGTCCCCTTCTCGCCCCGGACGAGCACCCCGCCGCTGCGCGGGGACACCGCGTTGAGGATCAGGGCCAGCTTGAGGTCGTCGTGCCCCACGACCGCGGTGAACGGGTAGTGGACGTGGCGTACGGCCGTCTCGCGCCGGTCCGGCATGTCTCGGTGTCCTAATCAGTGTTAGCGAGTCGCCTTGCGGCAGACTCGGTGTTGGTAGCCGTCCGGTGGGTGAGCACTTGCGTGTCCTGGACTTCGAGTCCTGCCGAAAGACAGTGCCCCCGCTGGTTGGCCGGGA
>NZ_JBHSFP010000025.1:0-138264 GCF_042654065.1 Sphaerisporangium dianthi
CCCGGCGGCGCGCGGCGCGGCGGCCGGGTCGCCGGCGAGGGCCAGGGCGGCGGTGGAGACGGTGATCCTGCGCAGCGGCGCCGGGCCGGCGCCCGCCAGCCGGGCGGCGTGGCGCACGACCCAGTCCAGCACGCGTTCGCCCTCGTCCACCGGTGTGGGTTCGGCTGTCATGCGTTCCTCCTTCGACGGACCGCTGCGCGGAGGCGCGTGAGCGGCGGTGCGTGAGCGGCGTGGCGCTAGGCGACCCCGAAGCGGCGGAAGCGCCGCCTGCGCGCGGCCACCAGGTCGGCCGGGTCGGCCCGCGCGAGCTCGTGCAGCGTCGCGGTCAGGGCGCGGCCGACGCGGCGGGCGGTCAGCGCCGGGTCCCGGTGGGCGCCGCCGTCCGGCTCGGGGACCACGGCGTCGATGACGCCCTGCCCCAGCAGGTCGCGTGCCGTGAGCCGCAGGGCGCCGGCGGCGCGGGGCGCGGCGGCGGGGTCGCGCCACAGGATCGAGGCGCAGCCTTCGGGGCTGATCACCGAGTAGACCGCGTTGCCCAGGGCCAGCACCCGGTCGGCCACGGCCAGGGCGAGCGCCCCGCCGCTGCCGCCCTCGCCGGTGACGACGGCGACCACCGGCACGGGCAGCGCGGACAGAAGGCGCAGGTTGCCGGCGATGGCGTGGGCCTGCCCGCCCTGTTCGGCCTCGACGCCGGCGCAGGCGCCGGGGGTGTCGACGAGGGTGACCACCGGCAGGCCGAGCTTGCCGGCCAGCCGCATCAGCCGCGCCGCCTTGCGGAACCCGGCCGGGGAGCCCATGCCGAAGCCGCGGGCGACCAGTTCGCGGGTGTCGTGGCCCTTCTGGTGGCCGATGAGCATGACCGGCACGCCGTCCAGGCGCCCGATGCCGCCGGCGATGGCCGGGCAGTCGCCCGACATCCGGTCGCCGTGCAGCTCCTGGAAGTCCTCCAGCAGGTGGCAGGCGTAGTCCAGGGTGGTGGGGCGGCCGGGGTCGCGGGCCAGGGCGACGGTCTGCCAGGGGTCGCGCTCGGGCAGCTCGCCCGGGTGGCGCACCAGGGGCGGCGCGTCGTCCTGCCATGAGTGCGGTACGTGGCGTCCGTCACGGGCCCACGCGGCGGCCGCCAGCAGGTGGGCCAGCGACGGACGCAGCTCGGTGCGCCGGCGCACGCCGTCGACCAGGCCGCCCGCCAGCAGCGTCTCGGCGGTCTGGAAGCCGTCGGGCAGGCGCTGCCCGATGGTGCCGGCGATCACCCGTGGCCCGGCGAAGCCCATGTGCGCCCCCGCCTCGGCGAGGATGACGTCGGCCAGGGTGGCGTAGGAGGCGGCGACGCCGCCGTAGGTGGGATCGGTCACCACGGTGACGGTGAGCACCCCGGCGTCGTCCAGGTCGGCCAGCGCCTGGGCGGTCTTGGCCATCTGCATCAGGGCCAGCGCGCCCTCCTGCATGCGGGCGCCTCCGGAGGCCGTCACCATCACCAGGGGCCTGCGCGTGCTCAGGGCGTGTTCGGCGGCGGCGGTGATGCGCTCGCCGACGGCGCAGCCGAGGCTGCCGCCCATGAAGGCGAAGTCCATGACGGCGGCCACGACCGGCCGGCCCTTCAGGGACGCCGAGACGCACATCACCGCCTCGGCCAGGCCGGTGCCCTGCCGCGCCTGCTCCAGCCGGACGGAGTAGGGGCGGGTGTCGGTGAAGTCCAGCGGATCGGTCAGGGTGGGCGCGGCGGTCAGCGCGCTCGGTGTGCCGCGGTCGAGCAGCTGCTCCAGCCGCTCGCGGGCGCCCAGCCGGTCGTGGTGGCCGCAACCGGCGCACACCCTCAGGCGCCTGCGGTGGTGCTCGCCGTAGACGGGATCCTGGCAGCCCGGGCAGCGGATCCACGCCGGGGTGTCGGTCGCCGGGCAGACGGCGGTCATGCGGCGCTCCCCGTTCCTGCGCGGGCGTGTGGTCGCATGTGCATCCTCCCCAGGCCTTCGGGGGTACGCCGGCCGCGGCGCGCGGCGGGCCTTCCTGATCGCAACCATGCGCCCGTCCGCTGGTCCGGCGATGGACAGGCGATGGAGGCGCCCTGGTCCGCGGGCGGGAACGCCGCCCGCCACGGGGCCCGCGCCGGCCCGGCGCGGGGACGTTAACCGGGGCCGGGCGGGCGCCGCCGGCCCCGATCGGCCCCTGTCAGGCCCCGATCGGCCCCTGTCAGGCCCCGGTCGGCCCGGTCTCGGGGGCGACGGGCCGGAGGGCGGGCGCGATGACGGAAAACCTGGCGGGACGCTCTACTTACGACTTATCCATACTTATCCGTCTTTTTCATACTAAACAGCGACAGGCCATACGCCGCATTTCACTCCGAACCGGTCCCGACATTATTCGGAATTACTGGACGAGGTAAAGAATATAGTACTAGACCAGGACTTTTTCGGAGATTTTGTCCTCATGAGCCATCTTTCCGGCAGTTCCGATAAGCGAGTCCATCTAAATTCGAGGAGTCCACCAGGCGCCCGAGCACGCGCCGACGCCGTGTGCCGGCCGGCTCGGACGGCGTCGCCGATCAACTGCGGAGATCACATGGAGTTCCGGGTTCTGGGTTCGCTGCAAGTCGTCGACGACAGCGCCGATCTGACGCCGAGCGCCGCCAAGGTCCGCGCGGTGCTGGCCATGCTGGTCCTGCGGCACAACCAGATCGTGTCCACGCGCGAGCTGATCGACGAGCTGTGGGGCGAGCGGCCACCGGCGACCGCCCTGCCCACCTTGCATACCTACGTGTACAAGCTGCGCAAGATGCTCGGCACCGGCGGCCCCGCCACCGTGGTCACCCAGCCCTACGGCTACCTGCTGGCCACCGCCCCCGAGACCATCGACGTGTACCGCTTCGAACGCCTGGTCGCCGACGGCTGGAGCGCGCTGGAGCGCGACGACGCCGCGCACGCCACCGAGGCCCTGTCCAATGCCCTCGGGCTGTGGCGGGGGCCCGCCCTTGCCAACCTGGCGGCGGGAGAGCTGCTGTCGGCGCAGATCACCCGCCTTGAGGAGAGCCGGCTACGGGCCCTGCAGCTGCGCCTGGACGCCGACCTGCGCCTGGGCCGGCACCGCGAGCTGATCAGCGAACTGAAGGAGCTCATCGCCACCCATCCGCTCAACGAGGACTTCTACGCCAAGCTGATGACCGCGCTGTACCAGGCCGGACGGCGCGGCGAGGCGCTGGAGGTGTACCAGAACCTGCGCCAGGTGCTGATCGGCCAGCTCGGCCTGGAACCCTCCCCCGCCCTGTGCCGCCTGCAGCGGCGCCTGCTGTCGGCCGACCCGGGCCTGGAGCAGCCCGATCTGGACCCCGCGCACCCGGCCGCCCCGGCCCCCGCCGCACCGGCGGCCGCCGTCAAGCCCGCCCAGCTCCCGCCCGACATCGGGGACTTCGTCGGCCGCGGGCAGGTGGGCGACCGGATCGCCGCCGTCCTGTCGGGCCCGGCGGAGTCCGGCACCGCCGTGCGGGTGGTGTGCGTCAGCGGGATGCCGGGGGTGGGCGAGACGGCGCTGGCCGTGCACGCCGCCCACCGGGCCCGCGCGTCCTTCCCCTCCGGGCAGTTCTTCGCCGAGCTCGGCGGGTCGGGGGTCCCCGCCGACCCCGGCGAGGTGCTGGCCGGGTTCCTGCGCGCCGCGGGCGTCCCCGCGGGCGACGTCCCGGCCGACCGCGACGAGCGCAGCAAGCTGTTCCGCACCTGGTGCAGCGACCGCCAGGTGCTCATCGTGCTCGACGACGCCGCCGGATACGCCCAGATCCAGCCGCTGCTGCCCGGATCGGCGGGTTGCGCCGTCATCGTGACCAGCCGCTTCGCCCTGCACGGGTTCGCCGGCGCGCACATGGTGGAGCTGGAGCCGCTCACCGAGGAGGAGGGGCTGGAACTGCTCGCCCGGATCATCGGCGCGGCCCGGCTGGAGAGCGAGCGCGCGGCCGCCGCGCACATCGTGCGCCTGTGCGGGCGGCTGCCGCTGGCGCTCCGGTGCGCCGGGTCGCGCCTCGCCGCCGGGCAGGGCCTGACGCTGGCCACGTTCGCCGGACGTCTGGAGGACCCGCGTTCGCGGCTGTCGGACCTGCGCGTCGCCGACCTGGACGTGCGCACCGCCTTCCACGCCACCTACGAGCGGCTCGGCGAGCCGGAACGCAGCCTCTTCCGGCTGCTCGGGCTGCTGCAGACCCCGGACATCACCATGCGCCAGGCGGGTGCGCTGCTCGGCTGCGAACCCGGCCACGCCGAGCGGCTGCTCGCGCGCCTGGCCGACTGCTCGCTGCTGTCGGCGCGGACCACGCCGCCGGGCGAGGTGCACTACGCCATCCACGAACTGGTCCGGCTGTACGCGCGCGAGTGCCTGGAGCGGGAGCTGGACGGCCGCGGCGAGGCGCTGCCCGCGCCCTATGACGCCTGGACGACCGGCGGGCCCGCCCACCGGCACGAGCCCGCCGGCGCGCGCGAGGAGGCCGGCCCGCCGGCCGGGGAGGCCGCCGGGCGGCCGTTCTCGCTGACCGCGCCGGCCGAGTGCGTCAACGGCGGCGCGTCGCACGTCCTCGGCCCCTGACCGAGAATTCCGGCACTAGCGTCGCATCAGCATCAAACCAGGCGCTCCACGCAGCATTGCTGCGTACGGAACGAAAGGAGACGCCTGGTGCACCGGACGCTAATCGTGGCGCGGATGGAGCCCTCCGAGACCGAATCCGTGGCGAAGATCTTCGCCGATTCGGACGCGAGCGACCTGCCGTATCTCATCGGAGTGTCACGCCGCACGCTGTTCCGCTTCCACGACCTGTACTTCCACCTGGTCGAGGCGGACCGCGACATCACGCCGAACCTGTACAAGGCGCGCAGCCACCCGCTGTACGGCGAGATCAACCAGCGGCTCAGCGAGCACATCCGCCCCTATGACCCCGGCTGGCGCGAGCCCAAGGACGCCATGGCCGAGCCCTTCTACACCTGGGAGGCCGACGGCCATGAGTGAGATCCGCCTGTCCAAGTTCAGCGCCGACCAGGTGGAGCCCAACCACCGCCGCGGCGGCGACATCCGCGTCCTGCTCGGCCCGAAGACGGCAGGCGCCACCTCCGGCTTCATGGGCGTCGCCTACCTCAAGCCCGGCGAGCACTTCGTCGAGCACTACCACCCCTACTCCGAGGAGTTCATGTACCTGGTGCGGGGCACCGTGACCGCCCGCATCGACGGCGGCCAGGAGATCGTCCTTCACCCCGGCGAGGCGCTCATGGTGCCCAAGACCGTCCGGCACCGGGTCGACAACACCGGCGAGGAGGAGGCGTGCATGGTGTTCCACGCCAGCCCTCTGGCCCCCCGGCCCGACCTCGGCCACGTCGACACCGAGCACGGCGGCACCGAGCACGGCGGCACCGAGCACGGCGGCACCGGGCACGGCGGTTCCGAGCACGCCGCGAGTGACGCCCCGGCAGGGAGCCCGCGGTGAACCTCACCGGCCAGGACGCCGGCGTCCGCCCGGCGGCACGGCGCCGCACCCGGGCGCGGCCGGCCCGGCCGTCCTTCGCGCGCGCGCGGCACGGGCGCCGGGTGGTCATCACCGGCATCGGCGTCACCGCGCCCGGCGGCCTCGGCGTCAAGGCATTCTGGGAGCTGGTCACCTCCGGGCGGACCGCCACCCGGGCCATCACCCTGTTCGACGCCACCGGCTTCCGCTCCCGGATCGCCGCCGAATGCGACTTCGACCCCGCCGCCCAGGGATTGTCGCCGCAGGAGATCCGCCGCATGGACCGCGCCGCGCAGCTCGGCGTGGTCAGCGCCCGCGAGGCGCTGGCCGACAGCGGCCTGGACGCCGCCTGCGTGCCGCCCGAACGGCTCGGCGTCTCCATCGGCAGCGCCGTCGGCTGCACCATGGGCCTTGAGGAGGAGTACGTCGTCCTCAGCGACGGCGGCGCCAAATGGCTGGTCGACCCGGCCTACGGGGTGCCCCAGCTGTACGGGTACATGGTGCCCAGCACCATCGCCGCCGAGGTCGCCTGGGCCGGTGGCGCCGAGGGCCCGGTCGCGCTCATCTCCACCGGCTGCACCGCCGGCCTCGACTCGGTCGGGCACGGCTACCAGCTGGTCAAGGAGGGCAGCGCGGACGCCGTCGTGGCCGGGGCCACCGACGCGCCGATCTCGCCGATCACCGTCGCCTGCTTCGACGCCATCAAGGCGACCTCGCCCAGCAACGACGACCCCGAGCACGCCTCCCGCCCGTTCGACCTGGACCGCAACGGCTTCGTCCTCGGCGAGGGCTGCGCCGTCATGATCCTGGAGGAGCGGGAGGCGGCCCTGCGGCGCGGCGCCCAGGTGTACGCCGAGATCGTCGGGTTCGCCAGCCGCAGCAACGCCTACCACATGACCGGCCTCAAGCCGGACGGCCGCGAGATGGCCGAGGCCATCAGGGCCGCCATGGGCCGGGCGCGGCTGGACCCCGCCGACGTCGACTACATCAACGCCCACGGCTCGGGCACCCGGCAGAACGACCGCCACGAGACCGCGGCCTTCAAAAGCGCCCTCGGCGAGCGGGCCTACCAGGTGCCGGTCAGCTCCATCAAGTCCATGGTCGGGCACTCGCTCGGCGCGATCGGCTCCATCGAGGTCGCCGCCTGCGCCCTGGCCATCAAGCACAACGTCGTCCCGCCCACCGCCAACCTGCACACCGCGGACCCCGAATGCGACCTGGACTACGTGCCGCTCACCGCGCGCGAGCAGCCCGTGGACGTGGTCCTCAGCGTCGGCAGCGGCTTCGGCGGGTTCCAGACGGCCATGCTGCTGGCCCGCGACGGCGGGGACACCGGCCCCGGAGGCGGCCATGACTGAACCCGGCCGCGGGCCCGGCGCCCGCCCCGTGGTGACCGGCATCGGCGTCGCCGCGCCCAACGGCCTGGGCACCCAGGCCTACTGGGCCGCCACGCTGGACGGAAAGAGCGGCCTCGGGCGGATCACCCGCTTCGACGCCGAGCGCTACCCCGTGCGCGTCGCGGGCGAGGTGTCGGAGTTCGACGACACCGAGCACGTGCCGAGCCGTCTCGCCGTGCAGACCGACCACTGGAGCCACCTCGGCCTCGTGGCCGCCGACATGGCCCTGCACGACGCGGGGGTCAAGCCGGGCGACCTGCCCGAGTACGAGATGGCCGTCGTCACCGCCAGCTCCTCCGGGGGCACCGAGTTCGGCCAGCGCGAGATCGAGAAGCTGTGGAGCCAGGGGCCGGAGTTCGTCGGCGTCTACCAGTCCATCGCCTGGTTCTACGCCGCCACCACCGGCCAGATCTCCATCCGGTACGGCATGCGCGGGCCGTGCGGCGTCATCTGCGCCGAGCAGGCCGGCGGCCTGGACGTCATGGCCCAGGCCCGGCGGCTGCTGCGCCAGGACGCCTCCATCGTCGTCACCGGCGGCACCGACGCCTCGCTGTGCCCCTACGGGCTGGTCGCCCAGATCTCCACCGGGATGCTGAGCCCCCGCGACGACCCCGAACGGGCCTACCTGCCCTTCGACGCCGACGCCTGCGGCTACGTCCCCGGCGAGGGCGGGGCCATGCTCGTCGTCGAGGACGAGGCCGCCGCCCGCGCCCGCGGCGCCCGCCCCTACGGGGTGGTCGCCGGGTACGGCGCGACCTTCGACCCGCGCGCGGAACCGGGCGGCGAGCCCCGCTCCAACCTCGGCCGCGCCATCGCCCTGGCCCTGCGCGAGGCCCGCGTCACCCCCGAACAGGTCGACGTGGTCTTCGCCGACGCCCTCGGCGTGCCCGGCCACGACCTGGCCGAGGCCCGCGCCATCGCGGCGGTCTTCGGGCCCTACGGCGTGCCCGTCACCGCGCCCAAGACCATGACCGGCCGCCTGTACGCGGGCGGGGCCTCGCTGGACCTGGCCACCGCGCTGCTCTCGGTCCGCGACGGGGTCATCCCGCCCACCGTGGGCGTGCGCGCCACCGCCCCGGCCTGCGAGCTGGACCTGGTGCGCAGCGCGGCCAGGGAAGGGCCCGTGCGCAACGCCCTGGTGCTGGCCCGCGGCCACGGCGGCTTCAACGCGGCCCTGCTCGTCACGGCCGCTTGACAGACCTGCTCTCCCCACCTCGCGACAACGGAGAAACGACATGACGACATTCACCCTCGACGACATGAGACGCATCATGGGCGGCTGCGCGGGAGTGCCGGAGTCCGTCGACCTCGCCGACGACATCGGCGAGATGACCTTCGCCGACCTCGGCTACGACTCGCTGGCCGTGCTGGAGATGGCCGCGCGCATCCAGCAGGAGTTCGGCGTGCGCATCCCCGACGACGCCGTCGACGAGCTGAAGACCCCGCAGGCGGCCGTCGACTACGTCGACGGCCGGCTCGCCGCCTGAACCCGGAGGAACGCCATGGCAGGACACACCGACAACGAGATCATCATCGCCGGCCCCATGGAGCTGGTGTGGAACATGACCAACGACGTCGAGTCGTGGCCCACGCTGTTCAGCGAGTACTCCTCGGCCGACATCCTCGAACAGCGCGGCCCCACCATCCGCTTCCGGCTCACCATGCACCCCGACGCCGACGGCAACGAGTGGAGCTGGGTATCCGAGCGCACCCCCGACGCGGCCACCCGCACCGTGCGCGCCCACCGGGTCGAGCCGGGCTGGTTCAAGTACATGAACCTGTTCTGGGAGTACACCCAGGTCCCCGACGCCGTGCGCATGCGCTGGGTGCAGGACTTCGAGATGCGTCCCGACGCCCCGCTCAGCGACAAGCAGATGACCAAGCGGCTCAACGACAACACGGTGATCCAGATGAACCGGATCCGGCAGCTCGTCGAGGAGGCCGCCGAGCAGGCCCCCGCCCGAGCCTGACGGCCCGGGCCGCCTCACCACGCTCCCCCGCCCTCATGACGGCCCCCGGGCCGTCCACCGGCACGCCTGCCCCGATCCCGCCGGACAGCACGCGACAGCAAGGCAAGCGAGAGAAAGAGAAGAGTGGGCATGAACCACAAGGACAGCGTCTACCGCGTCATGGTCAAAATGCGGATCCATCCCGGTATGGAGCGAGAATTCGAGAAGACCTGGCGGGAAGTCGCCTCCACCATCGCCCGCCATCCCGCCAACGCCGGCCAGTCACTGGCCAAGAGCCCCGACGAGGACGGCGTCTACTACATCGTCAGCGACTGGGAGAACGAGGAGAGGTTCCACCAGTTCGAGCACAGCCCCGAGCACGCCGCCAACCGCATGCGCCTGGACCCCTACCGCGACCCGGCCGGCACCTCGATGACCCCCATGCTCGTCTCCTCGCGCCTGGGCGCCCAGCCCTCCCCCGAGCCCGGCCGTGTACGCGTCGCGCTGTATCTCAACGAGCCGGAGTCCGACAAGGGCTCGATCGAGAGCGCCTACCACCAGATCAGCACCACCTTGACCGGCCGGGCCGGGCTGCGCGGCAACGAGCTGCTGCGCTCGCTGCGCGACCCGCGCCGCTACGCGGTGCTGAGCGAGTGGGACGACCTGCCGGCCTACCGCGAGTGGGAGCGCAGTCCCGAACACCTGCCCACCACCTCGCCGCTCGCGCGCTACCACGACAAGAACCTCGGGATCTTCGGCTCCTACGAGGTCGTGGCCGCCTACTGACCGGCCCGGCCGGCTCCGGGCGGCGGTCGCCGCCCGGAGCCGGCGCCCTTGCGCGGCGCCGGCCGGCGCCGCGAACGACGATGGAGGTATGCGATGCCGTACGCCATGATCACCTTCCGGGTGAAACCCGGGCACGAGGAGGAGCTCACCGCGCTCTTCGGCGACTCCCCGCCCCTGGAATCGCCCGTCGTCACCGACGACGACGGCGAGGAGACCGCCCGGCTGCTCGGCACCGGGGTCTTCGTGAAGGACGACGTGCTGGTACGGCTGATCCACTACCAGGGCGACTTCGCCGGCATCGCCCGCCACCTGGCGTCCCAGCGGCACGTGCACACCATCGAGAAGGGCATCGTGCCCTTCCTCGCCGACGCCCGCGACACCGGCACCTCCGAGGGCTTCGCGGCGTTCTTCCGCGACGCGATGATGCGCTGCGTCACCCAGTCGTCCAGCGAGACGCACGCGACCCCGCTGTGAGGCCGGCCGGGTGCGCGGGCCGGCCCCGCACACCCGCCCGCGGTCCCGGGCGGCACGCACCCCGCCCGGGACCGCTCCGGAGCATCGCCGCCGCGAATGGAGCCCGACCATGTCCCACGACGACGGCATCGACATCCTTGCGGCCGTGGAACGCGAGACCGCCGGCCTGTTCGCCCAGGCCGACCGGCTCGTGGAGGCCCTGGCCGCACGCGCGGGCCTGGACGCCGCGCGCTTCCGCTGCCTGGCCGTGCTGCGCCGCCACAGCCCGCTGCCGCTGGGACGGCTGGCCGCGCTGGCCGGGCTCAGCGAACGGGAGGCCGCCGAGACGGCCGGCCGGATGGAGCGCGACGGCCAGGTGACCCTGCGCGCCGGACGGCCCGACGACGCACCAGGCGAGGCCCGCGCCGGGCGCCGCCGCGTCCCCCGGCGCGCCCAGGCGCTCGTCGAACTGCACCCCGCCGCCGACCGCGTCTGCCTGGACCCGGCCCTGCGCGAGCTGCGGGAGGCCTGGTACCCGCTGGTCAGGGGCAGGTGCGACGATCTGGCCCTGGTCGCGGGGTTCATGGCGCGCAGCCGCAGGCTGACCGATCTGGTGGGCATGACGCGTCCACCGGCGGAGACCTTTACATTGTAGATTCCGCTCAGCCGGTTAGGATCGGCGGGTGGACGTCCCCGCCGTGCCCGACGACGGCCTCGGCGCCGTCACGCCCGCGAGCGATCCCTACCTGGTCTACCTCGGCGCGCTGACCGGCGCCGAGTCCCGCCGCACGATGCGCGGCTGCCTCGACAGGGTCGCCCGCGTCATCACCGGCGACCCCGCCGCCACCGGCGCCGGGCAGCCCTGGCACCTGCTGCGCTATGAGCACACCGTGCGCGTCCGCGCGATCCTCACCGAGCGCGGGTGGTCCCCCGCCTACGTCAACAAACACCTGGTGGCGCTGCGCCGTGTCATGCGCGAGGCCTGGCGCCTCGGCCTGATGACCGCCGAGGACTACCACCGCGCCGCCGACCTGCCCACCCTGGCGCACACCCGGCTGCCGGCCGGGCAGCACGTCCCGCCGGAGGTCGCCGGGGCGGCGCTGGCCGCCTGCGACCACGACCCCTCCCCCGCCGGAGCCCGCGACGGCGCGCTGCTGGCCGTGCTGTACTCCACCGGCTGCCGTCGCGCCGAGGTCGCCGGGCTCGCCCTCGGCGACTACGACCCCGCGGCCCGCTCGCTGCGCGTGCGCGGCAAGCGCGACAAAGAGCGCCTGGTCTACCTGACCGCCGAGGCGGTGGCCCGCACCGAGGCGTGGCTGGCGGTGCGGGGACGCGAGCCCGGCGCGCTGTTCTGCCCGGTCAACAAGGCCGGGCGGCTGCGCGCCCCCGCGGGGCGTCCGGCGCCGATGACCGGGCAGGCGGTCGCCGACATCGTCACCCGCCGCCTGGCCGCCGCGGGCGCCGCCAAGCGCACCCCGCACGACTTCCGGCGCACCTTCATCGGCGAGCTGCTGGACGCGGGCGTCGACCTGGCCACCACCCAGGCTCTGGTCGGGCACGCCTCACCGGTCACCACCGCGCGCTACGACCGCCGGCCCGAAAGCCGCCGCCGCGAGGCCGTCGACCGGCTGCGCATGCCCGACCCCCGCCCCCTGCGCCCCGGCGGCCCCGGGGGCGCGGCACGCTGACCGGGTGACCCCGGACGGCTCAGGCACGGGCGGCTCAGGCACGGGCGGGCCCAGGCACGAGCGGCTCAGGCACGGCGGGCGCGCCAGGCGGAGGCCTCCAGGCGATACAGGACGTGGCGGCGCAGCGGGCTGCCCTCGTCGATGCTCGGGTGGTCGAAGTCGTCGGCGGCATCGCGCGTCATGCCCAGGCGCCGCATGACGGCCTGGGAACGCAGGTTGGTGGTCGAGGTCATGGAGATCACCCGCGCCAGCCCGGCGGGACCGAAGGCGTACTCCAGGCTCGCCGTCGCCGCCTCGGTGGCGTAGCCCTGCCCCCACGCCTTGCGGCGCAGGCGCCAGCCGACCTCGACCGCCGGGGTGAAGTGCGCCTCGAAACTCTGCACCGCCAGGCCGGTGAACCCGATGAACTCCCCGCTGCCTGCGACCTCCACCGCCCACAGCCCGAACCCGTGCTCATCGAAGGCCGCCATGATGCGCCCGGCCATCGCGTCGCTCTGCTCGCGGGTCAAGGTGAAGGGGAAGTGCTCCATCACCTCGGGGTCGGCGTTCAACTCGGCGAAGGGCTCCAGATCGTCCTCGCGCCAGCGCCGCAAGATGAGCCGCCCGGTCTTCAGCATGATCACCATTGTGTCGCAAGATCTCCCCCCGCGCCGCCCCACCTCGGGCCGCCTCGGGCCGCGGCCGCCGTTCCCTGGTGGAACCGCCGCCGGTCGCGAGACGGCGGCGGGCGGCGCGCCGCGATTCGCGGGTCCCGGATGACGACCCCGGCGAGTGAACTGGTGCAGGAGGCAGCCGCGGCGATGTTCGTCGAACATGCTTCCCTTCGCCCCGTTCCGTCCCGGCAGGCCGACAGTCAGCAGACGTCAGCAGCGGTCGGTGGGGCGCTCACCCTGCGCGGCAACGACCCCGGCCTACAGGTCGAAGGTCACCGTCACGAAGGTGACGCAGCGCGCCACCCCGTCGAACCAGTTCCTCAAGCCGAAGACGGGCAACAGGTACGTCGCCGTCGAACTGCGCCTGGCCAACAAAGGGCGAGCCGTCTATGACGACGCCCCCTCCAACGGCGCCAAGCTGATCGACAGCGAGGGCCAGCAGTACAACACGACATTCGGCGAGATCAGCGAAGGTGTCGTGCTCAGCGCGGTCACCGTCTCTCCCGGCGACAGCCGCAAGGGCGTGCTGCTGTTCGAGATCCCTGCGAGCGTCAAGCCCGCCAAGTTCCAGTTCGGGCTGAACTCCGGCTTCGCCGACCAGAAGGGCGAATGGATCCTGAGCTGAGCAAGCCTGCGGAGACCCCCGGGGCTTTCCGCGCCCGGGGGTCTTCGCATGTCACGTCACCGTTCGCGTCGGTCGCACGTCACGGTTCTCGGCGTGCCGCTTGGAGGGCGACCTGTGGTCGCCGGGCTGGGCCTTGCCGGCTCTGTGATGTATCGCCGCATGTAGGACGGGGTGGGGGCGGGCTCGGCCACGGTGACCTCACGGGTGCGGGAAGTGTGCTTAACTGTAAACAGCCGATGTGGTTTGTGTCCCCCGGGCCGCATTTACCGCCTTCACGGAATACCGTCCGGCTGGAGCCGTGTTGTGCATCTCGCCGAGGAGGCGACCGCCACATCGGCCTAAACGAAGCGCCCCGCAAGCTCGCCTTGCGGGGCTCTTCGTTGTAGCCACGATGTAACAGTTTGTAGGTGGCCGTAACACAAGGTTGCCTGTCTGGGCCGTATGGTGGGCATTGGCCGTCCGCACACCGGGAGAGTCCGTGCTGTATCGCCTCACGAAGATCGTCAGCAGTCCCATCCTCCGCCTGCTGTGGCGCCCCAAGGTGGCAGGCGCCGAGAACGTCCCCTCCTCGGGGGCCGCGATCCTGGCGTCCAACCACCTGTCCATCCTGGACTCGGTGTTCCTGCCGCTCATGCTTCCCCGGAAGGTGACCTTCGTCGCCAAGTCCGAGTACTTCACCGGCAACCGCCTGATGGCCATGTACATGCGCAGCACCGGTCAGGTCTCCATCGACAGGCAGAGCGCCGCCTCGGCGCAGGCGATGCTCGACGCCGCCGTGCAGGTGCTCAAGGGCGGCGAGCTGTTCGGCATCTACCCCGAGGGCACCCGATCCCCGGACGGCAGGCTCTACCGGGGCAAGATCGGCGTCGCCTGGCTGGCGCTGACCACGGGCGCGCCGGTGGTCCCGGTCGCCATGGTCAACACCGACCTGGTGCTGCCCCCGGGGGCCTCGGTGCCGCGCATCGCCAAGATCGGCGTGCGCATCGGCGAGCCGATGACCTTCACCGGCGACCCGGCCAGGGCCAAGGACCGCCGGGCGGTGACCGACGAGGTGATGGCCGCCATCCAGCGCCTGTCCGGCCAGGAGTACGTGCCCGCCTACGCCGCCAGCCTCAAGGAGCAGGCCGGCCGGGCCGCCTGAGCCGCTTCGCCCGGTGAAGCGGCGGGGGTCCCCGACCGGCCGCGCTAGGCTCGTCGCGACGACCAGACACCGGGGGGTAAGGCGTGCCGCGCGGCCGAATCATCGCGATCACCTCCGCCGCCACCGTGCTGGCGGTGGGAGCCGCCGCGGGCGGCGCCTACTACGTGCTCCACACCAGGGGCAGCGCCGAGGAGACCGCGAGCCGGTTCGCCGCTGCCTGGTCCCGGGGCGACCTGACGGCGATGAAGGCCGACCTCGCCGCCCCCGCGCCGGGGTTCGAGGCCGCCTACGCCGAACCGGCCGCAAGGCTCGGGGCCGAGAAGGTCGCGGTCCGGCTCGGCGCGGTCACCCCGTCGGGCGACGACCGCGCCAAGGCCGCCTACACCGCCACGATGACGCTGAAGAACATCGGCGAGTGGACCTATTCCGGCTCCATCGACCTGCTGGTGAAGGACCACTACTGGAAGGTCGCCTGGACGCCGGCCGCGGTCCACCCGGCGCTCACCGCCTCGACCCACCTCGCCCTGAAGACCACCTGGCCCCAGCGGGCCGTCATCGAGGACGTCTCGGGCGCCCGCATCGACGCCGGCGACGTCGGCGGCTCGGTGCAGCAACTGGTGGGCTATCTCGACAAGGCCACCGCCAAGGACGTCGCCAAGCTGGGCTCCTCCTACAAGCCCGGCGACGCGGTGGGCAGGGGCGGGCTGCAGGAGACCTTCCAGAAGCGGCTCGCCGGGGTTCCCGCCACGACGATCAACGTGGTCGACGGCGGCAAGAAGATCCTCAAGACGCTGAAGACCATCGAGGGCTCGCCCGGCTCCTCTGTGCGCACCACCTTGGACCCCGCCGTGCAGCGGGCCGCCGTCGCGGCCGTGCGCGACCTTTCCAAGCCGGCCTCGCTGGTGGCGATCAGGCCCGGAAGCGGCGACATCCTCGCCGTGGTCAACAACCGCGGCGGGTTCAACCGCGCCCTGGACGGGCGCTACCCTCCCGGGTCGACCTTCAAGACCGTCACCGCCGCCGGCCTGCTCGCCGAGGGCCTCACCCCCGACCAGAAGGTCACCTGCCCCAAGAAGGCCACCGTCGGCGGCCTGGCGATCCGCAACTCCGACCACGAGGCGTTCGGCTCGCTGAGTTTCCTGGACTCCTACGCCCACTCGTGCAACACCACGTTCGCCCCGCTGGCCGCGCGCCACCTGGGCGGCGGCAAGCTGTACGAGATCTCCTCCGCGATGGGGTTCAACCAGCCGCTGTCGATCGGCGTCCCGGCGACCAAGGGCAGCATGCCCAAGCCGACCAGCGAGGCCGACCTCGCGGCCGAGTCCTTCGGGCAAGGTCGCATCACCGCCAGCCCGCTGGTGATGGCGTCGGTCGCCGCCGCGGTGGCCGACGGCTCCTGGCGGCCGCCGACCCTGGTGCCCTCGATCAAGCAGAAGCTCCAGCCCCGGCCGCTGCCCGAGACGGTGACCGGTCAGCTTCGCACGATGATGGCGGCCGTGGTCACCAAGGGCACCGCCAAGGCGGCGGGGCTGCCGAAGGGCACGGCGGGCAAGACCGGCACCGCCGAGTTCGGCACCGGGCCGAAGCTCGACTCCCACGCCTGGTTCATCGGCTTCCGCGGCGACGTGGCGTTCGCCGTGGTGGTCGAGGCGGGAGGCATGGGTGGCGCGGTGGCCGCCCCGGTCGCCGCCCGTTTCCTGCGCGGCCTGCCGGGCTGAGCGGCCCGGGCAGGGACGTCACATCGGCAGGGCCGCCGCGTCGTGGCGGAACACCATGATCAGCAAAGTGGCGATCAGGGTGGCGATCAGCAGCCAGCTCACGAGGATGATGATCGTCGACCGGCTGGGGCGGCGCCTTCCCCGTTCGGGACGGCCGGGGCGGTCGCGCCGCTGGGTCTCCCGGCGCTCGACGCGCTCGTTGAACGACTCGAGCCGGGCGGCGAGTCGCGGGTCCTCGTCGGCGAGGTGGTTCTCGATCTGGGCAAGCATTCGCTCCTCGTCCTGCGACCAGGCCATGCCGCACCTCCCGGCGACGCAAGCGGTGTGCCGACGTTCTGCCCAACCCGAAGATCTTTAGCCGTTTCCAGAGCTCCTTTTTGCCGCCACTTTGCGCGGTTGCGATCTGTGTCGAAAACCTGTTCTAATCAAGGCATGCGCTGGGACAACCTGCGCCTGACCGACGCCGGTCAGGGCGCCGCCGAGGCGCCGCTGTTCGCCCGCGGCGCGGTCGCCAGGAGCTTCGACACCCCCGAGTTCCGCGGCATGACCTTCTACGAGATCCATGCCCGCTCGATCGTCAACCGGGTGCCCGCCTCCTCGCACGTCCCGTTCGAGTGGACGGTCAATCCCTACCGCGGCTGCTCGCACGCCTGTGTCTACTGCTTCGCGCGCAAGACCCACACCTACCTCGACCTCGATTCCGGGCACGACTTCGATTCCAAGATCGTGGTGAAGGTCAACGCCCCCGAGTTGCTGCGCAAAGAGCTGGCGGCGCCGCGCTGGGGCGGTCATCCCATCGCCATGGGCACCAACGTCGACTGCTACCAGCGGGCCGAGGGGCGCTACCGCTTGATGCCGGGCATCCTGGCCGCGCTGCGCGACGCCCGCAACCCGTTCTCCGTCCTCACCAAGGGCTCGCTGATCCTGCGCGACCTCGACCTGCTGGCCGAGGCCGCCGAGGTGACCGAGGTGTCCACCGCCCTGTCGATCGGGTTCGTGGACGACGATCTGTGGCGCTCGGTCGAGCCGGGCACCCCGCGCCCCGCCGCGCGGCTGGAGGTCTGCGCCGCGCTCGCCGGGCGCGGCGTGCCGTGCGGGGTGCTGATGGCGCCGATCCTGCCCTATCTCAGCGACTCTCCGCAGGCGCTGGCACGCGCCGTGGGGCAGATCGCCGAGGCCGGCGCCACCCACGTCGTGCCGATCGTGCTGCACCTGCGGCCGGGCGCCCGCGAGTGGTTCCTCGGCTGGCTGGGCCGCGAGCACCCCCGCCTGGTGCCGCGCTATCTCGAGCTGTACGGCCGCGGCGCCTACGCGCCCAAGGCCTACCAGGCCCGGGTCATGCGGCAGGTGCGCGAGCTGGCCCTGCGCGCGGGGGTCGGCCGCTCGTCCGCGAGGGCCGCCCGCGGCGTGCGGGCGCCGTCCCCGGCGGCGCCGCCTTCGGGGCCGCACCAGCTCACCCTGCTCTGACATCCCGCAGGCGACGTGTCCATTTAAATGGCTTTACAACCTATATAGATGCTTGTCTCCATCCTTGGGTATTTACCGCGCTGGATGCGTCGAATATGACGCATTGTCGCAACAAGAACCCGTGATACGCGAGGGGGGACCATGGCCGGAGCAGCGCGGAAGAAGTCCAACAAGGCCACAGGAAAGGCCAAGAAGGCCGCGATCAAAGCCACGCGCGAGACCAAGCAGAACAAACGCGAAGAAGACGATCGGCGCGCGGCCGGGCCCGACGAGAGCCGGTGACCACCGCGATGTTCCCACCGGGTGAGCGGGCACGGCGCGCAGGCAGGACGCCCGGGTGACGGCGTGATCAGGCACCCGCCGCCCGCCGCGGAACCGGAAGGCGCGCCCGCCGTCCACGCCCGGACCACGCGCGGAGCCGCGCGGCCCCGGGGACCGGCTGCGGACAGCGGCGCCGGCGGTCTCGACGCGGCAGGCCCGGGTGCCTGATCATGGGAGGCCCACCCGAACGCGAGGATCGATGTCCGTGTACGTGCGCTTCCCCACCATCTTCGGCGAGGTCGTCGTCTTCGCCGCCGAAGACGACCTGTGGATGGTGTCCGCCGACGGAGGCAGGGCCTTCCGCCTGACCGCCGGTGTCGCCGAGGCCGGCTACCCCCGATTCTCCCCCGACGGCGCCCGGCTCGCCTTCGTCGGCCGGGAGGAAGGCCCCGAAGAGGTGTACGTCATGCCCGCCGACGGCGGGACCGCCCGGCGGATGACCTACGACGGGGCGCTGTGCACGGTCACCGGGTGGGACCCCTCCGGCGCGATCATCTACGCCAGCGACGAGGGCCAGCCGTTCGACCGGCGCAAGTGGCTGCACCGGGTCGACGCCGACGGAGTCTCCCAGCGCCTGCCCTACGGGCCGGCCAACTCCATCTCCTACGGCCCCGGCGGCGCCATCGTGCTCGGGCGCAACACCGCCGATCCCGCGCGCTGGAAGCGCTACCGCGGCGGCACCGTCGGCGACCTGTGGATCGACCGCGAGGGCACCGGCGTGTTCACCCGCCTGATCTCCCTGGCGGGCAATCTGGCCTCGCCCTGCTGGGCGGGCGAGCGGGTGTACTTCCTGTCCGACCACGAGGGCATCGGCAACGTCTACTCCTGCACCCCCGCCGGCGAGGACCTCCGGCGGCACACCGACCACACCGACTACTACGCGCGCAACCTGTCCGGCGACGGCGTGCGGCTGGTCTACCACGCCGCCGCCGAGCTGTACGTGCTGGACCCGCAGGAAGGCGAGTCGCGGCGCGTGGAGGTGCGGCTCGGCAGCTCGCGCACGCAGCGCAACCGCCGGTTCGTCCCCGCCGCCGCCTACCTGGACAGCGCCCGCCTCTCCCCCGACGGCAGCGGCCTGGCGATCACCACGCGCGGCAAGGCGTACTCCTTCGGCGGCTGGGAGGGGCCGGTGCGCCAGCACGGCGAGCCGGACGGGGTGCGCTACCGCCTGCTCACCTGGCTGAGGGACGGCAGGCGCCTGGTCGCCGCCGCCAGCGACGACGGCGACCGCGAGGTGCTGGTCGTGCTGACCGCCGACGGCAGCGCCGCGCCGGCGCGGCTGCCGGAGCTGGACACCGGGCGCGCCATCGGCCTGGAGGTCTCCCCCGCCGCCGACAAGATCGCGGTGACCAACCACCGCAACGAACTGCTGATCGTCGAGCTCCTCGCGGCCGAACCCGCCCCGCCCGCGGCCGGCCCGGCGGGCGACGCGGCGCCCGCCTCCGGCGAGCCGGGTCCGGCGGCGGACCAGACGGGGCCGGCGCAAGGGACGTCGTCGGCCGTGGCGGCGCCGGAGACGCCGGTGGCGGGCCCGGCGGTGGCGGGAGAGGCCCTGACGGCCGATCCCGGCGCCGCGGGCGGGAGCGCTCTCGGCGCGACGCCGGCGGCCTCCGGCCAGGCGGCAGGGCCACCCGATGCGAACGGCGAGCCGGCCGAAGCGCCTTCCCCGGCCGCGCGAGCGCCCGGTGTGCCCTCCGGGACGGCCGGCGGCTACGGCGCGGCCGGGCAGACCGCCGCGCCCGCGACGGGCGGGGCGGCCGCGGGCGGGCGGTGCGCGGCGGCGTCCGGCCCGCCGGCGGCGCGGTCGCCGGCCACGATGACCGTCGTCGACAGCAGCCGGTTCGGCCGCATCGAGGACGCCGTGTGGTCGCCCGACGGCCACTGGCTCGCCTACACCTGCCCCGACACCGCCCAGACCACGGCGATCAAACTGTGCCGGGTCGCCACGGGCGAGACCTACCGCGCCACCCGGCCGGTGCTGCGCGACAGCAGGCCCGCCTTCGACCCCGAAGGCCGGTACCTGTACTTCATCGGGCAGCGGGTCTTCAACCCCGTCTACGACTCACTGCAGTTCGACCTGGGCTTCCCCCTCGGCACCCGCCCGTACGCCATCACGCTGCGGCCCGGCGTCGGGTCGCCGTTCGTGCCCGAGCCCCGTCCGTTGTCCGGAGACTCCCCGGCCGGCAAGGAGGCGACGGAAGGCGAGCCCGGCGCCCATGAGGACGGGCATCGGGACGCCGGCGACGATGGCGGCCGGCACGCGTCCGACGAGGAGGACGACGACGAGCCGCTGGAGATCGAACTGGAGGGCCTCGAGCGGCGGGTCGTCGCCTTCCCCGTTCCCGAGGGCCGCTACGACCGCGTGGCCGGCACCAAGGACAAGGTCCTGTTCACCTCCTTCCCCGTGGAGGGCAGCCGCGGCGACGAGTACATCCCCGAGCCGGTCTCCGGCACGCTGCAGGTCTTCGACCTCGTCAAGCAGAAGTGCGACACCCTGGCATCCGGCGTCGGCGAATTCCGCCTGGGCCAGGACGGCACGACGCTGCTCTACCGTTCGCGCGGGCGGCTGCGGGTGGTCAAGGCCGGCGAGACCCCACCGGACGACGACGCCCCGGGCCGGGCGTCGGGATGGGTCGACCTGGACCGGGTCAAGGTGTCGGTCTGCCCGGAGGCCGAGTGGCGGCAGATGTTCCGCGAGGCCTGGCGGCTGCAGCGGGAGAACTTCTGGGTGCAGGACATGGCCGGCATCGACTGGGACGGGGTCTACGAGCGCTACCTGCCGCTGGTCGACCGCGTCGGCACCCGCGGCGAGTTCTCCGACCTGCTGTGGGAACTGCTCGGCGAGCTCGGCACCTCCCACGCCTACGAGAGCGGCGGCGAGTACCGTCCGCGGCCGCACTACTGGCAGGGCAAGCTGGGCGTCGACTGGGCCTACTCCGGCGGCGTGCATACCATCGCCCGCATCGTCGCCGGTGACCCCTGGGATCCGGAGGCCACCTCCCCGCTCAACCGTCCCGGCCTGGACGTGCGCGCCGGCGACGCGGTGCTGGCGATCAACGGGCAGCCGGTGGGGGCCGCGGCGGGCCCGGCCCGGCTGCTGGTCAACCAGGCCGACGAGGAGGTCGAGCTGACGATCAGGCGCGGCGACGGGCCGGCGAGGACGGTGACCGTCAAGGCCATCTCCGACGAGCAGCCCGCCCGCTACCGCGACTGGGTGGAGGCCAACCGCGCCCTCACCCACGAGCGGACCGGCGGCAGGGTCGGCTACCTCCACATCCCCGACATGGGCCCCGACGGCTACGCCGAGTTCCACCGCGGCTTCCTGGCCGAGTACGACCGCGAGGGGCTGGTGGTGGACGTGCGCTTCAACGGCGGCGGCCACGTCTCGGGGCTGCTGCTGCAGAAGCTGTCGCGGCGCAGGCTGGGGTACGACTTCCCGCGCTGGGGCGTGCCGGAACCCTACCCGTCCGAGTCGCCGCGCGGCCCTTTGGTGGCGGTCACCAACGAGTGGGCCGGCTCCGACGGCGACATCTTCAGCCACACCTTCAAGCTGCTCGGGCTCGGGCCGCTGATCGGCAAGCGCACCTGGGGCGGGGTGATCGGCATCTGGCCGCGCCACCGGCTGGCCGACGGCACGGTGACCACCCAGCCGGAGTTCTCCTTCGCCTTCGACGACGTCGGATGGCGGGTGGAGAACTACGGCACCGACCCCGACATCGAGGTCGACATCACCCCGCAGGACTACGCACGAGGCCTGGACACCCAGCTGGAGCGGGCGATCGAGGTCGCCCTGGAACGCCTGGCCCAGTACCCGCCGCACACCCCGAACCCCGCCGACCGCCCCCGCCTCGGCGCCCCGACGCTCCCCCCGCGCATGTAGACCCCCGGCAGAGGGCAGGCCGCTCATCGCCGGGCGCGCGCCCGGCGATGAGCATCGCCGGCCAGGACCGGGCCGCGGGGGCACGCCGTCTCGATGAAAATTTCAGCACCAGGCGAATCACGAGCAGGGCGATCCGCACGGTCAGAGCTGGTGAGGTCGGTGCGGCCGGAGGAGGGGCGGATCCGACCGGCCCTGAAGCCTTGACGGGGCTTCGTGACGTGCTGTGTGATGCGGCCCACACCCCATGGAGTCACCCAGATGGAGGGGTTCCGGCTTGCATCCCGTTGTTAACGCTAACAATCTGCCTCTCGGCAGCCTGTGCCGGACACCTCCGGTTCCTGGGGAGGACTACGGCTTCGACCACCCCTGGAAGCTCTTCGCGCATGGGCGAGACGCGGGCGGCCGCCGTCGCCGGGCGGGGGCGCCCAGCAGCGGCGGCCGATCCGCGCCGGGGCCGGCGGGCCCGGCGACGCCTCGCCGCGCCCGGTGCCCACAGGTCGCCCACCGGCGGCCTTCCCGGGGGACCGCGGCGGCACGCGCGGCGACGGCGTCTTCCCGAAAGCCTCCCTGACCAGGACATCGGCTCCGGAGCTCCGGTCCGCTCCGACGGCGACCGAACCTGGGCGAGCACCCCTCCGCGAGCCGCGGCACGCGCGCCGGAGCGTGACTCCCGGCGCCGGCGGCGGCTGCGGTCCGCCCACCCCGGCGGCGGGCCCGCTCGCCCGGATCGGCTCCCCTGCCGGCCCGATCCTCCGGCAGGCGTCATCCGGTCCCGGCCGGGGCGGACGGACGCCGGCCGCCCCCTGCGTGCCGCGGCGGCGCCGCGGCACGGCCGCCCACATTGTGTTAGCGCTAACATTTAGCAAGAGAGGTCCACTTCAATGCCCCTCGGAAACCTGAGAAGAGCGCTCGCGGCGAGCGTCGGCGCGTTGCTCGCCGCCGCCGGCGTGGTGGGCTCCGGCACCGCCCAGGCCGCGACGCCGCAGCCGTGTGACATCTACGCCTCGGGTGGCACGCCGTGCGTGGCGGCGCACAGCACGACCCGCGCTCTGTACGACGGCTACAACGGCTCGCTGTACCAGGTGCGCCGCGCGTCGGACAACAGCACCCGGGACATCGGCGTGCTGAGCGCCGGTGGAGTGGCCAACGCCGCCACGCAGGACTCGTTCTGCTCCGGCACGAGCTGCGTCATCACCATCATCTACGACCAGTCCGGCCGGGGTAACCACCTCACCCAGGCGCCCGGCGGCGGGGCGGCCGGCGGCCCGGACAACCTCGCCAACGCGACCGCGGCGCCGATCACGGTCGGCGGGCAGAAGGCCTACGGCGTGTACGTGGCTCCGGGCACCGGCTACCGCAACAACCGGACCTCGGGCATCGCGACCGGAGACCAGCCGGAGGGAATGTACGCGATCTTCGACGGCACGCACTACAACGGCGCCTGCTGCTTCGACTACGGCAACGCCGAGACCAACAACCTCGACAACGGCAACGGCCACATGGAGGCCATCTACTTCGGCAACAACAGCTGGTGGGGCTCCGGGGCGGGCAGCGGCCCCTGGATCATGGCCGACCTGGAGAACGGCCTGTTCTCCGGGGTGAACCAGAAGAACAACGCCGGCGACCCGAGCATCAGCCACCGGTTCCTGACCGCCATCATCAAGGGCGAGCCGAACCACTGGGCCATCCGGGGCGGCAACGCCCAGTCGGGCGGCCTTTCGACCTTCTACAACGGGGTGCGGCCCAACGTGTCCGGCTACAACCCGATGAAGAAGGAAGGGGCCATCATCCTGGGCATCGGCGGCGACAACAGCAACGGCGCTCGCGGCACCTTCTACGAAGGCGTGATGACCTCCGGATACCCGTCCGACGCCACCGAGAACGCCGTCCAGGCCAACATCACCGCCGCCGCGTACGCGGTGACGAGCGGCGGAGGCGGGCAGAACGTCCAGATCGTGGGCGGCCAGTCCAGCCGATGCGTCGACGTGCCGAACAGCAGCACCACCAACGGCACCCAGGTGCAGTTGTGGGACTGCGGCGGCGGCACCAACCAGCGGTTCACCTCCACCTCGGGCAAGCAGCTGCAGGTGTACGGCAACAAGTGCCTGGACGCCAACGGGCGGGGCACCGCCAACGGCACCACAGTGATCATCTGGGACTGCAACGGGCAGACGAACCAGCAGTGGAACGTCAACTCCAACGGCACCATCACCGGCGTGCAGTCCGGGCTGTGCCTGGACGCCAACGCGGCCGGCACGGCCAACGGGACCAAGCTCATCTTGTGGGCCTGCAACGGCGGCGCCAACCAGCAATGGAGCCTGCGCGGCTGACCCGCCGGCGATGAAGCCGCGCCTCTCGTGAAACCGGCCGGACGCCATCCCCTGGCGCCCGGCCGGGGAGCGAGCGCGCCCCCCTCACATTTTCGTGGCACGGCCCAGGTGAGGGTCCCGGGCACCATCCGGAGGCGGCGCCTACGGCGGCGCGGACCTGTCCGCCGACAGGCAGGGACGGCACATCGGCACCTCGATCAGGCCGGTGGTCAAAGACTCGTGGGGATGGGTGCCGACGGCCTCGCCCTCGCAGATGTCCCCCCGCTCGCCGTGCCGGGTGCCGCACAGGCACAGACAGGGACGAAGGCCGCGCTCGCCGCCGCGGCGCCCGCAGGTCTCGGCCACGGCCTCGTCCTCCAGGCTCTGGGCGTAGGCGACCATCCGCCGCACCGCCGGCGATCGCGCCCAGACCGCGAAGCCCGTGGTCAGCATCACGGCCACCGGGCGGGGGGCACGTACAGCCGGAGCCGCCGTGCCGGGCGGTCCCGGCGCGGGCCGCGGGCCCGCGGCGTCGGGGCCGGCCGGATCTTCGGCCTCGGGCGGGCCCGCGGTCCAGACCATGGCGTCGGGGCCGGCCTCCCAGCCGGCGAGCACATCGTCGATGGCCGCGAGGGTCTGGTCGGGATTGCTCACGGGACTCGTCCTTCCGCGGGCGCGCACCGCCGGCCTGACGCCCGGCCGGCCGCCGGTGTCCCTTCGATGATGCCCGCCTGGCCTCCCCGGTGTCCACGCACGCAAGCCCTCCGCGCGCGGGCCGGACGAGAGGGTGGAACGGACCGGCGGACGCTTGCGGGGTGCCGTGCCCGGTCACGCGGCCGGATCTCGACCGGCGGCCGTGTCCTCGGCGGCGGCCGATCACCGCGACTTCACATCGTAGATCAAGATCTTTGGGACTTTTGTCCCGGCGGACGGCGGATCGGTGTTCCTACCGGCGGACGGGAGGTGATCCTTACCGTCGTGGGCATGAGCGTGAACGCCGTGTCACTCGCAGAGGTGACCAAGAGCTTCGGGACGGTCCGGGCCGTGGACGGGCTGACTCTCGACATCCCGAAGGGCCAGACGCTGGCACTTCTCGGCCCCAACGGCGCGGGCAAGTCGACCACGATCGGCATGCTGCTCGGCCTGACCGTCCCGGACGCGGGGCAGGTGCGCGTCTTCGGCGGCACACCACGGGCCGCCGTGCGGGCCGGCCGCATGAGCGCGATGCCGCAGGAGGGCGGCCTGATCCCCAGGGTGACGGTGCGCGAGGTGATCGGCTTCGTCGCCGGCGCCTACGCCGCTCCCCTCGCCGTGGACGACGTGCTGGCCACCGCCCGTCTCACCGACCTGGCCGGCCGCCGGGTGGACCGGTTGTCCGGCGGCCAGGCCCAGCGGGTGCGGTTCGCCCTGGCCCTCGCCGGCGACCCGGACCTGATCGTCCTGGACGAGCCCACGGCGGCGCTGGACGTGGAGGCCCGCCGCGAGTTCTGGGACGGCATGCGCCGCTACGCCGCGCGCGGCAAGACGATCCTGTTCTCCACGCACTACCTGGAGGAGGCCGACGAGCACGCCGACCGCATCGTGGTGATCGACCGGGGCCGCGTGGTCGCCGACGGCACCAGCAGGGAGATCAAGCGCGTGGCGGCGCTGACCACGGTGAGCCTGACGGTCGACGGCGACACCTCCTGGCTCGGCGGCCTGCCCGGCGTCACCATGGTCGAGATCCGCGGGCGCCGTGCCCATCTGCGCAGCGCCGACTCCGACGCCACCGTCATGGCGCTCGCCGAAGCGCGGGCCCTTCGCGATCTGGAGGTGTCCCCGGCCGATCTGGAGGACGCCTTCGTCGCCCTGACCGGCCGGCGCCCCGCCACCTCCGCGGCCGTCTCCGCCACGGCCACCGACCTCGATCCTCCCGCCTCCGCGCCGGCCGCCGCCTCGGCCCGTCCCGGCTCCCCCGTCCGCCCCGCCCCGGAAGGAAACGACGTCTGATGCTCGGCTACGTCCGCCTGGAACTCCTGCGCGTCCTGCGGGACGTGACCTTCCTCGTCTTCGGCATCGCGATGCCCGTCGTGATGTACCTGATCTTCACCACCCTCGGCCTGGCCCCCGGCGACGAGAAGCAGGCCGCGCTGTTCATCATGGTGAGCATGGCCGCCTATGGCGGCATCGGCGCGGCCTTCAACAACGGCACCGGGCTCGGCGAGGACAAGGCCCTCGGCTGGCTGCGCCAGCTGCGGCTCACGCCTCTGGCCCCGGCGACCGTCGTGGCCGGCAAGACGATCACGGGGATGGTCGTCGTGGTGCCCGCGATCGCCGCCATCCTGGTCGCGGGCACACTGGTCAACCACGTCTCCCTCAGGCCTGGCCAGTGGGTGTCGATCATCGCCCTGCTGTGGGCGGGCACGATCCCGTTCACCCTGTTCGGCCTCGGCAACGGCTATCGGCTCAGCGCCCAGTCGGCGGGCATCGCCAACTTCGGCGCGAGCATGACCCTGGCCGTCGCCGGCGGCCTGTGGATCCCGGCCGACCGGTTCCCCGGCTGGCTGAAGGCCGTCTCGGAGTGGACGCCCACCCACAGCTACGCCGACCTGTCCTGGCATGTCGCCTTCGGCCAGGCCCCCGCCCTCCGCTCGGTGCTCGTCCTGCTCGGCTGGCTGGCGGTCTTCGGCGCCTACGCGCTGCTCGGCTACCGCCGCGCCGGCCGCACGGCATGAACGCCGGCCACCGCGCGGGCCGATGTACGGACGCGGCGCACCCGGCGCACCCGGCCCGCCGCGGACGGCCGCACACGGGCGGCGGGGGGCGCGGGCCGGGGCGGGTCCGCGCGACGGTTAGGTTGTGCCGGTGAGCGAGCAGCGTCCCCTCGGCCCGGGCTCCATGGACCGCGATTTCGCGGCGGAGGGCCCGGACGCGCGGGGGTTCTCCTTCTGGCTGGTCCTGCTGATCGGCCCCCTGTGGGAGGTGGTCCGCGGCGAGGCCGGGCCGCTGTGGGTCACGATTCCGGGGCTGGCGGCCGCGACCGTGCTCTACCTGTGGACGATCAGGCTCGGCTTCACCGACCCCCGCCGCGCCGAGCGCGTGCCGCTGCCCCTCCTCGGGACGCTGACGCTGGCGCTCACTCTGGCCCTGCACGGCTCCTGGCACGTGCTGTTCGTGCTGTTCGCCATCGCCTGCGGGGTCGCCGTCAAGGGCCTCGGCAGGGTGACCATCGTGCTCGTGGTGACCATCGCCGCGGTCTGCGCGGTCTCGGCGGCCTCCGGCGGGGCCTCCTCCGTCCGCGACGGCGACTGGGGCGGGCTGCTGACGCTGGCCTGGGGCACCTTCACGGCCGGGCTGGTCCCGGCGATCATGCTGAAGTTGTTCGAGGTGATCGGGCAGCTCAGGGCGACCCGCGAGGAGCTGGCCAGGACGGCCGTGGCCGAGGAGCGCCTGCGGTTCTCGCGCGACCTGCATGACCTGCTCGGGCACACCCTTTCTGTGATGGTCGTCAAGGCCGAGGCCGTGCGCCGGGTGCTGCCGGGGAACGTGGACGCCGCCGCCGAGCAGGCCGGGGACATCGAGCGCATCGGGCGCGAGGCGCTCAAGGAGGTGCGCGCCGCCGTGAGCGGGTACCGGGGGCGGGGCCTGGCCGCGGAGGTGGAGTCGGCGCGCACCGTCCTCGGCGACGCGGGGGTGCGCCTCACCACCCGCATGCCGGTGGCCGAGCTGCCGCCCGAGACCGACGCGCTGCTCGGGTGGGCGGTGCGCGAGGGCGTGACGAACCTGATCCGCCACAGCGGGGCGCACGCCTGCGAGATCGCTTTGGGCGTCGGCGACAATGGCACGGTGCTGGAGATCCTCGACGACGGCCGGGGCGGGGCCCGCCGGGCCGGCGCCGGCCATGGGCTGAGCGGCCTGCGCGAGCGGGTGACGGCGGCCGGAGGGCTCCTCGACGCGGACGACCTCCCCTCCGGCGGCTTCCGCCTCAGGGTCACGCTGCCCCAGGAGTCCCCGTGAACGGCCCTCGCCCGCGGGTTCCGGCGAGCCCCTCCCCCGGCGGCCCGCCGTCTTGCCCGTGCGGCCCGGCACCTTCCCCGTCCGGCCGGTCCCCGCGAGGTTCGCTGGGCCCGCGCCCGGTGGTCCGCGCCGGTCGGAGCGCCCGGTGATCCGGGTGCTGCTGGCCGAGGACCAGGGCATGATGCGCGGAGCGCTCGCCCTGCTGCTCGGGCTGGAGGACGACATCGAGATCGTGGCCCAGGTCGCCGCCGGGGACGAGGTCCTCGCCGCGGCCCTTGCGCACCGGCCCGACGTGGCGCTGCTCGACATCGAGATGCCCGGCCGCAGCGGGCTGGACGTCGCCGCCGACCTGCGCGACCGCCTTCCCTCCTGCAAAGTCCTGATCTTGACGACCTTCGGCAGGCCGGGGTATCTGCGCAGGGCCATGGAGGCCGGCGCCTGGGGCTTCTTGGTGAAGGACGGCCCGGTGGAGGAACTGGCGGCGGCCGTGCGGCGCGTCCTGGCCGGTGAGCGCGTGATCGACCCGGCGCTCGCGGCGGCGGCGCTGAGCACCGGCCCGAGCCCGCTGACCGACCGTGAACGCGACGTGCTGACCGCGGCCGCCGACGGCTCCACCATCGCCGACATCTCCCGGCGGCTGCACCTGTCGGAGAGCACCGTGCGCAACTACCTGTCGTCCGCCATCGGCAAGACCGGCACCCGCAACCGCATAGAAGCCGCGGCCATGGCCCGCCACAACGGCTGGCTGTGAACCTCGTCTTTCCGCCCCGAGACTTCGGCGCGGAGGGGTCACCTCCCGGCCGGGCCGGCCGCCGAGCGTGACAGGGCGCGGGGGTCGGTGGTGGTGAGGGGCTCGGGCGTGGGCTCGGGCCCGAAGGTCGGCGTCTCGGGGGCCGAGGGGGTCTTGTCCCAGGGGAATCCGTGCGGGAAGGTCGCCCGGGCGAGGGCGCGCTGGCCGTCGGCGTTGGGGTGGAAGTAGTCCCACTTGCTGATGTGGTCGAGGGTGAAGGGGTAGGCGAACACCGCTCCGTCGTCGGAGCGGCAGCCCGGGCCGTAGGCGGTGCACGCCTGCCGCATCGCCTCGTTGTAGTCCTGGACGCGGGCCCTGACGCGGTCGCGGCGGGCCTGGTCCTTCTTGGCGGTCGAGGCGGCGTTGGCCAGCATCGCCGGGCAGATGTGGCCGAGCGCCCAGAACGAGCGGGCCACGAGGTTGTCCTTGCCGAGGCGCCACAGCCGCTTGACGTCGGGGATGCTCGCCACGAAGACCTTCGCGCCGGTGGGGGCCAGCACGGCCAGCGCCCGGTCGACGCGGGCGCGGTAGGTGGAGACCGGTGTCATGCGCGCCTCGCTGGACACGCAGGCGTCCTGCGCGCCGATCAGGACGGTGACGTAGGCGGCCTTGGCCGCCATGGCCTTGTGGGCCTGCCCTGCCAGGTCGGCGCTGGTCGAGCCGGGGACGGCGAAGTTGAGGTTGTGGCCCTTGACGGCCTGGCCGAAGCCGAGCAGGCGCACGTAGTGGCTGTTCACCGAGGGGTGATCCCCGGCCGACCATGAGCGGGAGGTGCACGAGACGTACCAGCCGCAGGCGTTGAAGCCCGCGCTGATCGAGTCGCCCAGCGCCGCCATCACCGGCGGCACCTGCTCGGCGGCGGCCGGGAGGGCCGCGCCGGGCACGCACACCGCCGCGGCGGCGAGAACGAGCGCGATCTTGCGGACCATGGTCACCTCCACCGGGAACGATCCATCCCCGGCGGAGAGATCGACACCCAAGGTAGAGATCGGCAAGGGCGCGCTCTATTACCTCCGGGGAACGCGTTGCTACCGTTGACCAAGTTCCTATCGCGGCTTGACAGCCGGGGACGTGTATGTAGACGCCCATGACGCGTGATCACCCATGACAGGTGGAGGCCTTGAGACGGGGCCTGATGTCGAACGTGTTCAGTTTCCGCATAAGGTGGGCAGAGTGAGTGTCGCGCTCGGGACAACCCGCCCCCCGCTGGTTCGCACCATCCCCATCGATCACGCTGGAGATCTGGTCGCGCGACTGCCGCAGGCTCCCCCCTACGCCTGGGTCCACCGTGGCGAGGGCCTGGTCGCCTGGGGCGAGGCGGCCCGGGTGACGGTGCCGCCCGGCCCCGGCCGCTTCGACTGGGCGAGGGCGTGGCTGGCCTCGGCGTTCGGCGAGGCCCACGTCGATGACGACGTGCACGTGCCGGGCTCGGGTCCGGTCGCCTTCGGCTCGTTCACCTTCGACCCCGAGGCCCGCGGCTCGGTGCTGGTGATCCCCCGAGTCGTGCTGGGCCGCAGGAACGGCCGCGCGTGGCTGACCACGGTCGGGGAGGCGCCGATGGAGCTGATGGCGCCCGCGGGCTCCCCCGGCCGCGTCGTGTACGGCGACGGCTCGCTGACCGCGCCCGAGTGGCAGCACGCCGTGGGCCGCGCGGTCGGCGAGATCAAGTCGGGGCGGCTGGAGAAGGTCGTGCTCGCCCGCGACCTGGTCGCCACCGCCGAGCGGGACATCGACGTGCGCCTGCTGCTGCAGCGGCTGGCCGCCACCTACCCCGACTGCTACACCTTCTCCTGCGCGGGCCTGGTGGGCGCCACCCCCGAGTTGCTGGTGCGCCACACCGGCAAGGCCGTCGAGTCGCTGGTGCTCGCCGGCACCACCTACCGGGGGGCCGGCCCGGCCGAGGACCGCGCCCAGGCGGCGGCCCTGTTCGCCTCGCGCAAGGACCGCCACGAGCACGCGTGCGCGGTCGCCTCGGTCCGCGAGGCGCTCACCCCGCTGTGCGCCTCGCTCACCGTGCCCGACGAGCCGGAGCTGCTGGTGCTGCCGAACGTGCAGCACCTGGCCAGCCGGGTGCGCGGCCGGCTGGCCGACGGCGCGTCGGTGCTCGACGTGGTGGCCGCCATGCACCCGACGGCCGCCGTCGGGGGCACGCCGACCGGCGTGGCCCTCGACGTGATCCGCGAGCTCGAGGGCATGGACCGCGGCGGCTACGCCGGGCCGGTCGGCTGGATCGACGGACGCGGCGACGGCGAGTGGGGCATCGCCCTGCGCTGCGCCCAGATAGACGGGCGCCGGGCCCGGCTGTTCGCCGGTTGCGGCATCATGGGCGACTCCGACCCCGCGGCCGAACTGGCCGAGGCCCAGGCCAAGTTCCGCGTCATGCGCTACGCCCTTGAGGGCTGATCCGCGGTCGCGGCCCTGAGCACCGTGGGGGCGGGTGCGCCGCCACAGGCCGTCCCCGTGGACCTCCGTGTCACGGGGAGGTGGAGTCCACGGTGCAGACCTCAGCGAGTGAGCAGGTCGATCACTCCTGTGGTGCCCTCGTCACCGTGGCCGTCAGCAAGGCGGCGCTCCATCAGGGCCATGAACGGGGTCAGCAGCTCGGCGCTGACCCCCTGTTCCCCGGCCGTGCGCAGCAGCGTCGAGTTGCCCTCGACCATCATGGCGAGGTTGGAGACCACGCCCTTGGTGTAGTCGCCGCTCTCCAGGTGGTCGGCGACCCCGTACGCGTAGGGGGCCATGGCGGTGAGCCAATCGACGACCAAAGGGGCGAAGTCCTTCGGCGCGATGTCCTTATCGCGGATCAGCGCGAAAGCGTGCGAAACCCCGGCGAACATCCCGGTCATCGCGCTCAGCAACGCCACGTCGTGGAGGGCGGCGAAGCCGGGATCCTCACCGACGTACCTGGTGCCGGCCGGTATGGCCAGTGCGCTGTGGCGGGCCTCGAAAAGGGCGCGCGATCCGCTGTAGAAGACGTAGCCGCCGGATCCCGGCGTGCCGATCGTCGGCGGGACCGCCATGATCCCGCCGTCCAGGAAGCGGGCGCCACGCTTCTCGGCCCACTCGGCGCGGGCTCTGGCCTGGGCGGGGGTGCCGGTGGTGAGGTCGACCAGGTCCTTGCCCCTCAGATCGGCGTCCGCCAGGGCCTCGCCGACCGAGACATCGTCGAGCAGGCAGACGACCACGAGATCGCTCGCGGCCACCGCCTCGGCGGCCGTTCCGGCGACCGCCGCGCCCTCGGCGGCGAACGGCTCGGCCCGGCTGGAAGTACGGTTCCAGACGGTCAGCGGGTGCCCGGCGGCGAGCCACGCACGGGCGAGCGCGGTACCCATGGCGCCGAGCCCGAGGAGAGTGAGCCGGGACTTCTCACCGGTGTTGTCATTCATGCCGGTCAGCCTTGCCGCAGGCCCCGAAACGATCAAGTACGCACTTCGAGGTGCGTGGTTACTCTGGGGTGAGTGAGCAGGCAGGAGAGGTGGGCCATGGCGGCTGCGCGGAGGCCGGGGGCGTACGAATGCGGGATCGACGCGGCGATGGCCGTGATCGGCGGCAAGTGGAAGGTGTTGATCCTGTGGGCGCTCGACGAGCGGGCGTGCCGCTTCGGCGAGCTGCGCAGGCTGCTGCCGGGGGTGACCGAGAAAGTGCTCGCCTCTCATCTGCGAGAACTGGAGGTGGACGGCATCGTGCACCGCGAGGTGTACGACGAAGTGCCGCCCCGCGTCGAATACTCGCTGACTCCGCTCGGCGTCTCGCTCAACCGGGCGCTGGCGCCGCTCGGCGCGTGGGGACGGGAGCACATACTCGGCGATGTGCGCGCTGAGGACGTTCACCACGTCCCCCGCTAGGCGGCGGCTCGATCATGTCACCGGGTGAAGGGTTCCCCTTGCTGTGATGAGCGACGCCCGCAGGAAGTGAGCGATGCTCACGCCTGAGTGGGGTCTCTCCGCTCCCCCGCCGGGGACGTCGCCTGGCGGTTCAGTTCGTGGGTCAGGTCGTCGAGTTCGGCGCCGCCGGCCATCAGGGAGGTCAGCTCGTCGCGGGTGATGGCGTCCTTGCCGAACTGGCCGAGGCTGACACCGCGGTTGAGCAACAGGAACCGGTCGCCCACCGGGAAGGCGTGGTGGGGGTTGTGGGTGATGAACACCACACCGAGACCCCGGTCGCGCGCCCTGGCGATGTAGCGGAGCACCACCCCTGCCTGCTTGACGCCGAGGGCGGAGGTCGGCTCGTCCAGGATGAGCACCCGGGCCCCGAAGTACACCGCCCGCGCGATGGCGACCGACTGGCGCTCACCGCCCGACAGCGTGCCGACCGGCTGGTCGACGTCGCGGATATCGATGCCCATGGCCCGCAGCTCCTCGCGCGCCACCCGCTTGGCGCGGGCGACGTCGAATCTGCGCAGAAGCCCGGTGACCGGCTCGGAGCCGAGGAAGAAGTTCCGCCAGACCGACATCAGCGGGACCATCGCCAGGTCCTGGTACACCGTCGCGATGCCGCGGTCCAGGGCCTCGCGCGGGCCGCCGAGCCGCACGGGCGTGCCGTCCAGCAGGTACTCGCCGCCGTCCTGCCGGTGCACTCCGGAGAGGATCTTGATAAGCGTCGACTTGCCGGCGCCGTTGTCGCCCAGAACGCAGGTGACCTCGCCCGCGCGCACGAGCATCGAGACGCCGCGCAGGGCGATGACACCGCCGAAGACCTTGCCGATGTCACGGACCTCCAGCAGCGGCGGGGCCGCCGGGGCGTCCTGTTCCCGCGCGGGCACGGTGCTCGGTGTCATCGCCGGACCTCCTCGGCATAGCGGCGGACCAGGCGGTTGGCGAGCGTGGCCAGCAGCAGCATCGCGCCCAGGAAGAACTTGAACCAGTCGGCGTCCCACCCGGCGAACACGATGCCCTTGTCGGCCATGCCGAAGATGACCGCGCCGATGGAGGCGCCGATCGCCGAGCCGTACCCGCCGGTCAGCAGGCAGCCGCCGATGACGGCGGCGATGATGTAGATGAACTCCTGCCCGATGCCGGCGCTGGCCTGGACCGAGGTGAAGCGCAGCGCCATGATCGAGCCGACCAGCCACGCGGCGGTGGCCGTGACCATGAACAGTGCGATCTTGGTGCGGGCGGCGGGCACGCCGACGGCCCGCGCCGCCTGTTCGCCGCCGCCCACCGCGAAGATCCAGTTGCCGGCCTTGGTGCGCATGAGGATCCAGGTGGCAAGGGCGGTGAGGCCGATCCACCAGAAGATGGCCACCCGGAAGTCCACCCCGCCGGCGCTCACCGAGCCGGCCAGCAGGGCGCGCGCGCCCTCGTAGCCCTCGGCCCTGCGCAGGCCGCTCACCTGCACGGTGCCGGTGAGCGCCTTGGTGACGCCGAGGTTGAGCCCTTGGAGCATCAGGAAGGTGCCGAGGGTGACGATGAAGCTGGGCAGCTTGGTGCGGACCACCAGCACGCCGTTGGCGAAGCCGATCGCGAGCGCCAGCGCCAGCCCGGCGAGCATGGCGGCCCAGACGTTCCAGCCGTACTCGGTGGCCAGGGTGACCATCACCAGCCCGGTCGTGCCGGTGAGCACGCCGGCCGACAGATCGAACTCGCCGCCGATCATGAGCAGGGCGATGGCGACCGCCATGATGCCCAGCGTGGAGGCCGGGTCCAGCCAGTTCGCCACCCCGTCGGCCGACCGGAAGACCGGCGACTGGGCGGAGAAGAAGGCGAAGACGGCGATCGCGCCGACCACCGAGCCGAGTTCCGGGCGGATCAGCAGGCGCCGGACCCGGCCGGCGCCCGCGATCCGCTCGTCGGCGATGACGCTGGTCACCGCGTGCCGCCCTGCGCGAGCTCGGCGACCTGTGCCGCGTTCTCCTTGGTGACGAAACCCGGGCCGGTGTTGACGGGCAGGCCGCCGCCGACGGTGTTGAGGTTCTTCTTGTACAGGTAGAGGAACGTGACCGGCAGCCAGCCCTGCAGGTACTGCTGCTGGTCGACGGCGAACAGGACCTCCCCGGCCTCGATGGCGTCGACGACGTCGGCCGACAGGTCGAAGGTGGCCAGCTTGGCCTTGGAGCCACCGTCCTTGATCGCGTCGCGGGCGGCGATGGCGATCGCGGGGTTGAGGGCGAGCACACCGTTGACCGAGGTGTCGCTCTGGAGCCTGGCCTTGATCTTGGAGGAGGCGTCGGCGAGGTTGCTCACGTCGACCTGGAGCCGCTCGACGGTGCCGCCCAGGGTCGCGGTGGCGCCGTTGCACCGCTGGTCGAGGCCGACGTTTCCCGCCTCGTGGATGACGCACAGGAGCTTGGTGACCCCCTCGGCCTTGAGCTTCTCCCCCGCGCCGCGACCGGCCACCTCCTCCGACTGGCCGACGTGGGTGATCGCGCCGAACTCCTTGGCCTTGTCGGCGCCGGAGTTGATGGTGACGACCGGGATCCTGGCGGCCACGGCCTTGCCGATGGCCTCCTTCAGCGCGTCGGGGTTGGCCATGGAGACCACCACGCCGTCGACCTTCTGGCTGACCGCCTGGTCGATGAGCTGGGCCTGCTTGGGGGGGTCGCCGTCGCCCTGGTAGGTGACCGTGGCGCCGTACTGCTTGCCGGCCGCCTCGGCGCCGTTCTTCACCACGTCCCAGAACGCGTCCCCGGCGGCGCCGTGGGTGATCACCGCGAAGGTGCCGCCGCCCTCCTGCCCGCCCGCCGCCGACGCGGGGGCGCCGCCGGCCGCCGGGGCAGGCTGCTCACCGCCGGAACATCCGGCCAGGACCAGCGCGCCAAGTGCCGTCGCCGCGATCAACCGCGTGGTCAATCTCATGGATTACCTCCCGTACCGACCCGGAGGTCGGGATCGGCCGCATGCCAGAGTTTGTAACCTCGCGTAACCTCCCTGTCAATCATTTGTCGTGACATTCGGATGTATGGCTAATCTGCGCGGCGTGCCGCACCGCCCCGCGAGGCGTCATAGTGAGGTGGGCCCCGGGCATGCCGACGAGGAGGGCGCGCGATGGCGCGGTTCCGCAACATGTGGCGCGTCGCCGACGTGGCGCGCGACCTGGTGATGGCCGGTACCTGGGCGGAGAAGCGGTCGGTGCTCGGCCGCTGCCCGCCCGGCCTGCTCGGCGACGTCGAGGCCGCGCTGGTCAGAAGGCTGGCCGAGATCCGGGCCGAGGACGGCGACGACTCTGCCGACGTGCTCGCCCACGAACAGAACTCCTGGCTGGTGCACGCCTGCCGCGCCGGCATGGACGAGGCGACCTGGCGGCTGCTGATCGACGGGTACTCGACGGCCGTGCTCACCGCGCCGGTCCTGACGGTCGTCAACTCCACCGACGCCGGCGAGGTGCGCCGCGCCATCGCGGACGCCCCCGAGGTGCTCTCCGAGCCGACCGGCCGCGATCTCGAGCGGCTGGCGCGGGACATGCGGTCCCTGCGCATGTTCCGGGAGTCGCACTCCGTCGCGAGGGGCCGCCGGCTCCTGGCCGGGGTACGCGAGACCGGGGTCCTCGACGAGCGGGAGTTCGGCGACCCGATAGAAGCGCAGCGCGAGCTGTTCCGCCTGATCGCGCTCTTCGAGGAGGTGCTCGACCGGTACGAGCGGGGCGTCGCGCGGGCGCTGGACGAGGCCGCCGGCCTCGCGGCCGGGATGATCGAGCACCGCTGCTGGTACGACGTGCGTCTCTTCCCCCGCCTGCGGCTGCTGCACCTGTGCGCCAACGTCTTCACCTACCGTTTCGAGGACCGCGGCGACGAGGCCGACGCCGAGACGAGCGTCCGGCTCAACCGGGCGCTGCTGGAGGAGACGCCCCTGGACCACCCCGAGCGCGCCGGTTACGCCGGCAACCTCGGCAACGCCCTGCGCAACCGCTTCGGGCTGGACCGTGATCCCGCCGACCTCGACGCGGCGGTGCGATGGCTGCGGGAGTCGGCCGCCGCCTACGGGCAGCGCAGCCCGCACCGGCACCGGGCCCTGAACAATCTCGGGAACGCCCTGCTGGACCGGTACACCACCGGCGGGGACGGCACGGACCTCGACCAGGCCATGGCGGCGTACACGCTGGCGACCGGGCGCCGGGCCTCGTCGGACCCGCTCTACCCGACCTGCCTGTCCAACCTGAGCCGGGGCCTCGTGCACCGGTTCCGGCGGGACGGGGACGAGCGCGACCTGCGCCGCGCCGTGGAGGTCGCGCGGCGGTCGGCCCAGCTGGGGCGCGGCACGCCGCAGCGGCACATGCACCTGGCCCAGGCCGCCGAGGCGCTCTACGAGGCGTACCTGCGCGACCGGGACCCCGGCCGGCTCCGCGAGGCGCTGGAGCACGTGGACGCGGCGCTGGCCATCGCCGGCCCGGAGGCGGCGGCGTCGGACGTGTACGCGACGATCCGCGAAGCCGTCCTGTCGGCCCTGGCAGGGGCGGACGAGACCACCGAAGCGGACATGGACGACGGCACGGGCGAGACCGGCCCCGCGCCCGCGGACGAGGCGGAGGAGCCCCTCGACGGGACGGTCAACGTCCTGGCCCGCCGGTACGGGCGCACCGGGACCGGCGCCGATCTCGCCCGGCTGACGGCCCACCTCGAGCGCATCCTGCCGGCGGCGCCGGCCGTGCACCGGCCGGTCTACCTGACGTCACTGGGCGCGGCCCTGCACGGCCGCTTCGAGCGCGAGGGAGACGCCGCCGACCTGCATGAGGCGATCGCCCGCCTGGAGGAGGCCGCCGGCGCCCGCGGGCCGGCCGGCCCGTCCGCCACCTGCCTGTCCAACCTCGGCGTCGCCTTGCAGTCGCGCGGCGAGCTCACCGCGCGGGTCGCCGACCTGGACGAGGCCGTCCGCCACCTGCGCGAGAGCCTGCGCCGGACCAGGCCGGGCGACCCCGACGAGGCGACGCGGCTGTCCAACCTGGGCAACGCCCTGCGGTCGCGGTCGGAGCACACCGGAAACGGCGCCGACCTGGACGAGGCCGTCGAGATGGGGCGCCGCTCGGTCGCCCGGCTCGCGGACGAGCCGTCTCTGCGGGCCATGGGCCTGTCCAATCTCGGCAACGCCCTGCACGTCCGGTTCCAGCGTGCCGGGGAGAAGGGCGACCTGGACGAGGCGATCGCCCACCTCGGCCGGGCCGCCGAGGCCGTGCCGGCCGGGCACCTCATCGAGGCGGGCATCCTGTCGAGTCTGGGCAACGCGTTGCGCGCCCGGTTCGAGGACGGCGGCGACCCCGCCGACATCGACCGGGCGATCGGGGCCGGCCGCGGGGCCGTGGCGGGTCTCCTCGGCATCTCCACCGACCGGGCGATGTGCCGGTCCAACCTGGCGATCTCCCTGCTGGCCCGGTCCGCGGCCGCGGACCTCGCCGACGACGACCACGGCGACGGCCCCAGCGACGGCGACGGCGACGGCCTGGACGACGCCGCCCTGGACCTCGCCGCCGTGAACGCCGCCAAGGACGGCGCCCAGGACGACGGCCATCACGACGTTCCCGCAGATCGCGCCGCCCTGGACGGCGATCTGAGCGAGGCGATCCGCCTGCTGGAGGAGGCCGTGCGCGAGCTGCCGCCCTCGCACCCCTACCTGGGCACGTGCCTGTCGAACCTGGGCAACGCGCTGAGCGCCCGGTTCCTGCTCACCGGTGACCGGGCCGACTCCGACGCGGCCGTCGCCCACCTGGAGCACGCGGTGCGGACGGTCCCCGACGGCCACCCGTCGCAGGCGATGTGGCTGCTCAACCTGGGTTCGGCACTCCTCTCCCCCAGCGACGACGACGAGAGCCGTACCGAGCGCGCGATCCGGACATGGCGCACCGCCGCGCGGAGCCGGACCGCCACGACGTCGGTGCGGATGGCCGCCGCCTCGGCGTGGGGCCGCGCGGCCCCGACGCCGGCGGCGTCGGCGGAGGGCTACGCGGCCGCCGTGCGGCTGCTGCCCCAGGTGGCCTGGCACGGACTGCCCCAGGCCGCCCGCCGCGAGCGGCTGGCCGACCGGCAAGGCCTGGCCCGGATCGCCGCGGCCCGCGCGATCGAGTGCGGCAGGACCGCTGAGGCCGTGGAGCTGCTCGAACTGGGCCGCTCGGTGCTGTGGAGGCAGATGCTGCACACCCGGGGCGACCTGGCCGTGCTGGAGCGGCGCGCGCCGGACGTCGCGGCCGGGCTGGCGCGGATCCGGCGGCTGCTGGACGATCTTCCCGCCGAGTCCGCCGGCCTGGACGGCGAGGCGGGACGGCGGCGGACGGTCGAGTCCCGCATGTCGCTGGCGCGCGAGTGGGACGAACTGGTGGAGCGGGCGCGTTCGCTGGACGGGCTGGCCCACTTCCTGGCTCCCACCCCGTTCGCCGAACTGCGCGAGGCCGCCGCCGGCGGCCCGGTCGTGGTCGTCAACGTCAGCGCGTACCGCTGCGACGCGTTGATCGTCACCGCCGGCGCCGAACAGCCCCTGCTGGTGCCGCTGCCCGATCTCACCCTCGCCGAGGCCGACCGGCGGACGGCCGGCTGGCTGACCGCGCTGCGGCGCCTGGACACCGCCGGCCGCGGCCCCGCGGCGCTGGTCAACGTCCGGCAGACCCTCACGGCCGTCCAGGAGTGGCTCTGGAACACGGTCGCGGGTCCCGTGCTGGACGCCATGGCGCCGCCGCGGCGCGACCCGGCCGCCGGCGAGGAGCGCCGCGCCGGCGGCCGTCCGGGTGAGGCCGCGGAGCGCGGCGAAGCCCTCCTGGGCGGGCCGCCGCGGCTGTGGTGGTGTCCGACCGGGCCGCTCAGCCTGCTGCCGCTGCACGCGGCGGGGACGGCGGGCGGAGACGGGCGCTGGGTGATCGACGAGGTCGTGTCCTCCTACACCCCGACCCTGGAGGCACTGCGCCAGGTGCGGCGCCGTCCGCCCGCGGCGGCGCCGCGGCTGCTGGCGGTGGGCATGTCGCACACGCCGGGGCTGCCGCCCCTTCCCGGCGTGGACGGGGAGCTGCGGGCGATCGGCGTCCACCGTCCCGTCGACACGCTCCTTCGCGACGCGGACGCCACCCGCGACCGGGTCCTTTCGGCGCTGGCCGGGCACGAGTGGGCGCACCTGGCCTGTCACGGCAGCCAGAACCTGTTCGACCCGGCCGCCGCGGCGGTCCACCTGCACGACGGCCCGCTCACGGTGGAGGACCTGGCCGCCCGGCCGCTGGAGGGGGCCGAACTGGTGCAGTTGTCGGCCTGTCAGACCGCGGTCGGCGGCGTGGAACTGCTCGACGAGGCGATCCACCTGGCCGCCGCCCTGCACATGGCCGGATACGCGCACGTCGTCGCCACCCAGTGGGTCGTCTCCGACGGCAACGCGGCGGCGCTCGCCGAAGGCGTCTACCAGATGCTGGCGCAGGCAGGCCGGCCGGACGCCGGGCGGGCGGCCCTCGCTCTGCACCACGCGGTGCGGAGCCTGCGGGAGCGTTTCCGCGCCCAGCCCGACCTGTGGGCCCCGTACCTGCACATCGGTCCATGACCACGCCCGGCGCCCCGGGTGATCCCCGGTGGTCCGGGCGCGCCAGAAGGGGCGAGCCCCGCCGGCGACGCGCCACTAGAGTGGCGTGGTGGCAGGACGGCACCGGTGAAGGCAGGCCATGACACCCCCTGAACGACCCCCGGGCGACGATGGGCGGGCGGGCGCCGCCCCGGTGACCGCAGAGTGGGCGCTGGCACTGTGGTGCGAGGCCCTGCCGAGGATGCGCCGCGACGCGGCGGACGGCGGCTGGAGCGGCGCCCTGGAACAGCGGGCCGCCGCGGTGGCCGCCGGCGGGCCTGCGACCACGGCCTGGGCCGAGCTCGGCATGCCGCTGGCCGGCGAGCCCATGCGCCTGGAACACCGCGCGGGCGGGGCGCTGGTCTCGCTGCCCGGCCAGGACCCCGTCGAGCTCATCGGCGACTACGCCTGCCCGCACTGGCGCTGCCCGCGCCGCGCCGGGCGCAACGATCGGGGCGAGCCGCCCCTGTGCGGGCTCGACGGAGCTCCGATGCGCTTCACTCCCGGTCACTGACCGGCAACGTCCGCCGCGTGCGAAAGGGCGTCGATGGAGACCTTACTGGGCGAACTGGGCAAGCGGATCTCCGATCGCTGGGTGATCCGGCTCGTGCTGCCCGGCCTGCTGTGGCTCGTCGCCGCGGCCACCGCGGTGGTCCTCGGCCACGCCCGGCCGTTCGACGCGGCGGCGCTGGTGCAGCGGGCCGAACAGGCCGGCATGGCGCTGTCGGCCCGGCCGGTCGCGGCGGCGGCGGCGGTGGCCGCCGTGCTGGGCGCTGCCGTGGTCGCGGGCCTGACGGCCCAGGCGCTGGGCCGTGCCGTGCGCGCGGTCTGGCTCGGCCTCTGGCGGGGGCCGGCCGCCCCGCTGGGGCGGCGCGTCCGCGCGTGGCGCCTGCGGCGGGCGACCGCCCGCCCGCCCGAGGGCGCGGCCGTTCCCGGACGCTTCCTGCCGGCCAGGCCCACCTGGATCGGCGACCGCTTCCGGCTCGCCGGTGAGCGGGTCGACGCCCAGTACGGCCTGCGCCTGGCGCTCGTCTGGATCCCGCTGTGGCAGGTGCTGGAAGAGCCGATCCGCACGCCGGTGCAGGAGGCGGCCGACCGGTTCGACGAGACGGTCCGCCTGGCCGGCTGGGGAGCGTTGTACGCGGCGACCGGCGTCCTGTGGTGGCCGGGCCTGCCGGTCGGGGCCCTGGTCATGGTGATCGCCTGGCGGCAGGGCCGCGCCGCCGCGGCCGGGTTCGCCGACGTCGTGGAGGCCACCGTGGACACCCGCCACCGGGCACTGGCCGAGGCCCTCGGCGTGGCACTGCCGCATGGGCGGCTCACCCGGGCCGAGGCCGCGGTCATCAACGATCTGCTCCACAAGGGCCACCGGCTCCCCTGAGCCGCCCGGCGCGAGATCGGGGCCCGGGCGAGGCGGCTCCAGCCACCGCCGAGCGAGCGGGCGCCCCGGCCCCGCGCGCTCGCGATCAAGGCCCGGCGGGACGCTCCGGGCGACGTCGCCGGGCGGGCTGACCGGGACACACCACGGAGCGTCAATATTTGTCAGGACATTCTGATGTCCGCTAGCCTCGTTCCAAGCGATCAATACAGAGCCGGGAGAAGGCATGGGCACTCGACTCGACATCGACCTCGATCGCTCCAGCCCGGTGCCGCTCTACTTCCAGGTGGCCGAGCAGATCGCCGAGGCGATCCGCCGGGGCGACCTGGTGCCCGGCTCGCGGCTCGACAACGAGATCCTGCTCGCCGACCAGCTCGGGCTCTCGCGCCCGACCATCCGCCAGGCCATCCAGTACCTCGTGGACAAGGGCCTGCTCGTCCGCAAGCGCGGCGTCGGCACCCAGGTGGTGCACGGCCAGGTGAAGCGCACGGTCGAGCTGACCAGCCTGTACGACGACCTGCGCAGGGCCGGGCAGGAGCCGACGACCAAGGTGCTATCGCTGCGACCGGCCCACGCCGACGAGCAGATCGCCGCCGTCCTCGGCGTGCCGCCCGGCACCGAGGTGCAGCTCCTGGAGCGGGTGCGTTACGCCGCCGGAGAGCCGCTGGCCCTGCTGCACAACTGGCTGCCCGCGGGCCTTGGACCGCTCACCGCCCAGGCTCTGGAGGAGCGCGGCCTTTACGAGCTGCTGCGCTCGGCCGGGGTGCGCATGCGGGTGGCCAACCAGCGCATCGGCGCCCGCGCGGCCACCCCCGCAGAGGCGCGGCTGCTGGAGGAGCGCCGGGGCGCGCCGCTGCTGACGATGGTGCGCACGACCTACGACGATCAGGGCAGGGCCGTCGAGCACGGCTCGCACGTCTACCGGGCCTCGCACTACTCGCTGGAGGTCACGCTGATCGAGCGTTGAGCGACCGGCTCGCCGGCCTCGGTGACGACGCGGCCGGCGCGGCGCTTGATGTACAGCGTGGTGAAGCAGCCGAACAGCACGGCGACGACCAGGCCGACCCAGGAGAACCCCTTCAGCCAGCGGTCGGCGACCATGCCCAGGTAGTAGATGACGGCGGTGGTGCCGCCCGCCCAGGTGATGCCGCCGAGCACGTTGGCGATCAGGAACCGCCAGTAGGGCATGCGCAGCGCCCCGGCCAGCGGCCCGGCGAGGATGCGCAGCAGCGCGATGAAGCGGCCGAAGAACACCGCCCACATGCCCCACCGGTCGAAGGCCTTCTCGGCCTTGGCGATGTGGGCCGGGCCGAAGTGCTTGGGGAAGCGCCTGGCGAGGCGGTCGAACAAAGGCTGCCCGCCCTTGCGGCCGATGGCGTACCCGATCGAGTCGCCGATGATGGCCCCGGCGCTGGCGCACGCCCCCACCCACAACGGGTCGACGACGTGCTGGGCGGACAGCAGTGCGGCGCTGACCAGGACGACCTCGCCGGGCAGCGGGATGCCGAGACTCTCGACGCCGATCACCACGCCCACGATCACGCAGATCCACACCGGCGGGATCGCCATGAGCCATTCCTCGACATGCATGGCTCACACCTTATGCGGTGGCATGCACTCGCTTTGCGTCAGCGGAGAACACCAGGGACTTTTAGGGGAGATCCCTGAGGGCCGCCTGGGCGGCCTCGCGCATCGCCGCGTGGACGCGGGCGTTCTCGGCGCGATCGGTGCGCACCTCGACGATGCGCAGCCCTTCGCCCCTGATCGCCTTGGGCAGGTCGCCGATGGAGGAGAGCAGGGTGTGCGGGGTGCCGGTGGCGGCGGCGAGGTAGGACAGGTTCACCCCGTGCGGGGTGCCGAAGACGCGTTCGAAGGAGTCGGTCAGCGCCGCCTGCGGGAGCAGCGAGAAGATGCCGCCGCCGTCGTTGTTGACGACCACGATGCACAGGTCGGGCCGGGGCTCGCGAGGGCCGAGCACCAGGCCGTTCTGGTCGTGCAGCAGGGTGAGGTCGCCGATCAGGGCGTAGGAGGGCCCGTTGTGGGCGAGCGCGGCGCCCACCGCGGTGGACACCAGCCCGTCGATGCCCGAGGCGCCGCGGTTGGCGAGCAGCCGCAGGCCGCGCCTGGGCCGCATGGCCTGGTCGAGATCCCTGATCGGCATAGAGGAGCCGCAGAACAGCAGGGAGTTGTTGGGCAGCGCCTCGGCGAGGTCTCTGGCCAGGCGCGGCTCGCTCTGCTCGGCCTCGTCCAGGACGGCGTCCACGGCCGCGCGCACGGCCGCGTCGGCGGCCCGCCAGGACCGCAGCCAGGCGTCGTCGCCGGCCGCGCCGGGGATCTCGACGGCCTCGGCGACCTGCGTGGCCGAGCGGGTGGGGTCGGGCCAGTGGGACAGGTCGGGGGCGACGACGATGTGCTCGTCGGCCTGTTTGAGCCATGACAGCAGGGGGCGGGACAGGCTGGGCCGGCCGAGCGTGACGACCACGTCGGGACGGTGGGCGGCGGCGAAGCCGGGGTCGCCGAGCAGGAAGTGGTAGGCCGAGATGGCGTGGTCGCCGTACCTGCCCCCTCCGGTGGGCTCCGACAGCACCGGCCATCCGGCCATCCCGGCGGCGGCGACGTACCTGCGCACGTTGGCCGCGCCGTCGCCGATCACCAGCACGCCGCGGCGGGTCGGCGCGACGTGCAGGCCCGCCGAAGGCGGCCCTACCCGGGCGCGCACCCAGGGACCGCTCGCGCCGCTTTCCAGGGGCTCGCACCAGGCGGTGTCGCCGTCGGGGATGAGCGGCTCGCGGAAGGCCACGTTCAGGTGGACCGGCCCGGGGTCGCCGGGCCCGAGAGAGCGCTGGTAGGCGCGGCACGCCAGCGATCGCCAGTAGGCCACCTGGCCCGGCCGCTCCTCGGGCGCGCCGATCTCGCTGAACCAGCGCACCGCCGACCCGTACAGCTTGAGCTGGTCGATCGTCTGGCTGGCCCCGGTGGCGCGCAGCTCGGGGGGCCGGTCTGCGGTCAGCACCAGCAGCGGCACGCCCGACTCGTGCGCCTCGATCACCGCGGGGTGGAAGTTGGCGGCGGCGGTGCCGGAGGTGCACACCAGCGCGACCGGCCGCTCGGACCTGCGGGCCAGGCCGAGGGCCAGGAACGACGCCGAGCGCTCGTCGATGCGCACGTGCAGGCGCAGGCGCGGGTCGCCGTGCGCCGCGATGGCCAGCGGCGCCGAGCGGGAGCCGGGGGCCAGCACCATGTCGGTCAGGCCGCAGCGCACCAGCTCGTCGATCAGGACGCCCGACAGCGCGGTGGCGGGGTTCACCTGCCCTCCTCGGGCGGGACCCGCCGGGCGGGCCGCGCGGCGGCGCGGGTGCGCGGGGGAACGGGGAAGGCCCTCATCTAGGGGCGGCGCGGGAAGCGGGAGAAGTCGGGGCGGCGCTTCTCTTTGAAGGCGTCGCGGCCCTCCTGCGCCTCCTCGCTCATGTAGTACAGGAGGGTGGCGTCACCGGCGAACTGCTGCATGCCGGCCGCGCCGTCGCTGACGGCGTTGATGGCGCCCTTGAGCATGCGCAGGGCGAGCGGCGACTTGTCCAGCATCTCGCGGCACCACTGGACGGTCTCCTCCTCCAGCCGCTCCAGCGGGACGACGGTGTTCACCAGGCCCATGTCGAGGGCTTCCTGGGCGTTGTAGAACCGGCACAGGTACCAGATCTCGCGGGCCTTCTTCAGCCCGACGGTCTCGGCGAGCAACCACGCGCCGTAGCCGCCGTCGAAGGAGCCGACCTTGGGGCCGGTCTGGCCGAACACGGCGTTGTCGGCGGCGATGGTGAGGTCGCACACGACGTGCAGGACGTGCCCGCCGCCGACGGCGTACCCGGCGACCATGGCGACGACCGGCTTGGGCAGGCGGCGGATCTGGACCTGCAGGTCCAGCACGTTGAGGCGGCCGACGCCGTCGGGGCCGATGTAGCCGTCGTCGCCGCGGATCTTCTGGTCGCCCCCGGAGCAGAACGCCTCGGTGCCGGCGCCGGTGAAGATGATCACACCGACGTCGCCGTCGTCGCGGGCGGCGTTGAAGGCGTGCTGGAGTTCGAAGAGCGTGGTCGGACGGAAGGCGTTGCGCCGCTCGGGGCGGTTTATCGTGATCTTCGCGATGCCTTCGGCGGTCTCGTAGATGATGTCCTCGTAGTCACCCGACCGCTTCCAGTCGACAGTGCTCACGGTCACGCTCGCTCCTCACTCACCTGCGCGTTCCCCCGGCAGGGCCACGGCGGGGGCCCCTCTCATCGGGACTAACCTTACGACCGTGAGTGAGCGTCCTGTGCACGCGGTGGTTCTTCCTCCCGGTCCCGACCTGTTCGGCATGGTTCGCGAGGCGCTCCTCGGCGGCGGGCCCGCGGTGCTGCCGCTGGCCCCCGACCTGCCCGCCCCGGCTCTGGAGCAGGCCCTCGCGACGCTGCGCCCGACCCATGTGGTGACCGCCGAGGGCGTGCGGCCCCGTGAGGGCGGGGTGCCGGCGGCCGGGGACATCGCGGCGATCATCGCGACCAGCGGCTCGACGGGCGCGCCCAAGGGGGTGGAGCTTCCGGCGGCGGCGCTGACGGCCTCGGCCTCGGCCTCGCTGCGGCGCCTGGGCGCCCGCCCGGGTGAGCGCTGGCTGTGCTGCCTGCCCGTCTCGCACGTGTCGGGGCTGCTGGTGCTGGTGCGCTCGCTGCTGGCCGGCGCCGAGCCGCTGATCCACGAGCGGTTCTCGCCCGAGGCCGTGGCCGCCAGCGGCGCCGATCATGTGTCGCTGGTCCCGACCCAGCTCAGGCGCATGCTCGACATCGGCGCCGACCTGTCGCGGTTCCGCACGATCCTGCTGGGCGGGGCCGCCGCGCCGTCCGGCCTGCTGCAGGAGGCGCGCGGCGCCGGCGCGCGGGTGGTGACGACCTACGGCATGAGCGAGACCTGCGGCGGGTGCGTCTACGACGGCGTCCCGCTGGACGGGGTGCGCGTCGAGGCGGGGCCGGACGGCAGGGTGCGCCTGGCGGGGCCGGTGCTGTTCTCCGGCTACCGCCTGCGCCCCGATCTGACCGCGGCGGCGCTGGAGGGCGGCTGGTATCTCACCTCCGACCTCGGCGCCCTTGAGGGGGGCCGGCTGCGGGTGCTCGGCCGCGCCGACGATGTGATCAACACCGGGGGGAGCAAGGTGGTGGCGGGCGCCGTGGCCGGCATCCTGGCCGGCCACCCCGGCGTCCGCGACGCCGTCGTCGTGGGACGGCCGCACCCCGAGTGGGGCGAGGAGGTCGTCGCGGTGGTGGTGGCCGCCGACCCGGCCGCTCCCCCGGTCCTGGGCGAGTTGCGCGCGCTGGTGAAACAGCGCCTGCCCGGGTACGCGGCGCCGCGCGCGCTGGCGGTGCGGGACCGTCTGCCTCTGCTGCCGAATGGCAAACATGATCTTGTCGCCATACGACAGGATATTTCCGGGTTTGTTAGCGCAAGGGATCTTTGTTGACCACAATGTCGCTTCGAGAGGGAACCGGAAGCTGCATCCGGCGCGTCATATCGTCAGCAGTGGATCTAGGAAGGACGCCTTTGATGAACCCAACCCGCAAGATGTGGATCTCCGCCGGAGTGGTGGGAGCGGTCCTCGTCGGGGGTATATCCGTCGCGGCCGCGGCCGCCGGCGGACGGGTCGATTCCGAAAAGGTCGGCCGGCAGAGCGAGAGCTCCGCGACCTACGCTCCGGGCGAGGCACCCGGCCAGATCCCTGGACCCGACGTGCCGGCGAACGCCGAGCCCACGAGCGCGCCGTCGGTCTTCGTCGACGACCAGATGAACCGCGACCCCAAGAAGGTCGCCGAGTACTGGACCGAGAAGCGCATGGAGGAGGCCGAGCCGCTTCCCATCCCGGTGATCACCGGAGAGAAGAAGCCGAAGTAGGCCGGCAGGACCTTTCCCGGAGGCGGGTCGCCGTAGGGCGGCCCGCCTCCTCGCGTGAGGGGACCGCGCGAAAGGCGAACGACCCGTGTGGGACGGCCGATCGCGGGCAGGGGAGGCGGGAGCGCCGAGGAGCCGACGAACGGAGGATCCGTGCAGCCCCGACACGCCGCGGCCGAGACGGCCACCCGCGGCGACCTGCGCACTCATCAGGAGACTCGTCCCGGCGGGCGTGCGGCCGGCGGGAACAAACCGCGCCGCCTGACGTTATTGATACTGGTGCGCCGAACCTCGAACGCCGCGCCATCCCATGACCGAAATGACGACTCCGTGACGGAGGAGGTGTGCTCATGCCCCGAACTGCCGCGGCGACCTCGCCCTCTCGCGAGGCGGCCCCGACGACGCTCGCTCAGGTCTTGGACCGAGGGCGAGCGCAAGGTCACCTTTCCCTCGCGGAGCTCCGCGAGGCGTTCTCATCTGCGCAGATCAGTCCGGCCAAGGGTCGTTCGATCTTGCGCGAGCTCACCGAGGCCGGCGTGAGCCTGGCCGCGGAGAACGAGCCCACACCTGGCGGCCCGGCGCGAAAGACCCGTAAGAGCACCGCTGTGAAGACTACCGCGAAGAGCGCAATGACACGCACCACGAGCACGACCGCGGACCCGGCGGCCACCGCCGAGGCCTCCGAGGGCACCATCACGACCCGCCGTCGCCACACCGCCCGCCGCACCGCCCGCACCACCGCGGAGGCGGCGGCCTCCCCCGCCGCACCGGCCGCGCCCGTCCCTGCCCGGCTCCCGGCGGGCCAGGAGGAGACCACCGACCCCGAGGACGGCTGGACCGAGCCGGACGAGAACGAGCTGCAGAACGAGCCGCTCGACCTGGACGACCAGTCCTCCGTCATGGGCGACTCGGTGCACACCTACCTCAAGTCGATCGGCCGCCGCACCCTGCTGACCGCGGCCGAGGAGGTCGAGCTGGCCAAGCGCATCGAGGCCGGCCTGTACGCCGAGCACAAGCTCGAGAGCGACGCCTCGCTGACCGGCGCCCGGCGCGAGGACCTCGAGTGGGTCGCCGAGGACGGCAGGCGGGCCAAGGACCACATGCTGGAGGCCAACCTGCGGCTGGTGGTCTCGGTGGCCAAGAAGTACACCGACCGCGGCATGGCGCTGCTCGACGTGGTCCAGGAGGGCAACCTCGGCCTGATCCGCGCGGTGGAGAAGTTCGACTACTCCAAGGGCTACAAGTTCTCCACCTACGCCATGTGGTGGATCCGCCAGGCGATCCAGCGGGGCTTCGCCGACTCGGCCCGCACGATCCGGCTTCCGGTGCACGTGCTCGAGATGCTGTCCAAGCTGTCGCGCATCGAGCGCGACATGCACCAGCGGCTCGGCCGCGAGCCCACCCCCGAGGAGCTGGCGGTGGAGCTGGACAAGACCCCCGACCAGATCGAGGAGCTGCTGCGCACCAGCCGCCAGCCGATCAGCCTCAACGCCACCATCGGCGAGGACGGTGAGACGACCATCGGCGACCTCATCGAGGACGTCGACGCGCCGGAGGCCTCGGAGGTCGTGGACCGGCAGCTGCTGGGCGCCGAACTGCGCGGCGTGCTCGGCAACCTCACCCCGCGCGAAGCCAAGATCATGGCGCTGCGCTTCGGCCTGATCGACGGCAAGCCGCACACGCTCGACGAGATCGGCAAGCACCTCGGGCTCACCCGCGAGCGCATCCGCCAGCTGGAGAAGGAGTCGCTGTCCAAGCTTCGCCACCCCAGCAACACGCGCCCGTTGCTCGACTGGGCCAGCTGACAGCCGGTCCGGGCCGCCGCCCGGCCCGGACCGGCTGTATGCGCGCACGGCCTCCGCCCACCTGGGCGGAGGCCGTCGTCGTTCACGGGAGCCATCTCGGGGATCGCCCCCCGCGGGGCCCCTGGTCAGCCGGTCAGCGCGCGGCGGCGAAGGGGCGCGGCACGCGGGCGATGCCGGTCAGCCGGTGCTCCTCGCGCAGGGTGCGCAGCCGGTCGACCTCGGCGGTCCACTCGGCCCCCTCGGGGGTCGCGACGCCCTTGCGCCGGCGGATGCGGTCGTCGTACGCCTTGACGCCCAGGATCGCCCGCTGGGCGGCCTCGGCGGCGCGCAGCGCGTCGGTCAGCGCACGGTCGTAGGCGAGCCCGGCCGCCCGCAGCTCCACGGCGCCGGCCCCGGCGGCCTGGACGCGGCGCAGCTCGTGCTCGGCCTCACGCGCCCTGCCGAGCAACGTGGAGAAGCTCTTTCCGACCTCCTGGTCGGCGTGGTGCCTGACCTCCGCCTCCCGGCTCACGCTCGGACGGAAAAACGCCATCGCCTGCCCTCTCTCAGCACATCGCCGGGTGTTCCGGCGTTCCTCGCTCGCCATAGCGTACGCCGCCCGCGGCACCGCCTCACCCCCGGTGGGCCAAGGGAGGGCGAGCGGCACGGCGCGGCGCCCTTTACAAAGTAAGCCATCGTGAGGATCATGCCTGGTATGCCAGCCAAGCGACCCGCGGTCCCCCTGTCCCATGAGCGCATCATCGAGGCCGCCCTGCACATCGCCGACGGCCAGGGCCTGCGCCGGCTCACCATGCGCCGGCTCGGCGACGCCCTGCAGGTGGAGGCGATGGCGATCTACCACCACCTCCCCCGCGGCAAGGAGGCCCTCATGGACGCGCTCGCCGAGCACGTCACCGCCGTCACCGTCGAGCCATCCGACGGCGGCTGGCAGGAGATCGCCAGGGCCTGGGCCCACGCGGGCCGCTCCGCGCTGCTGGAGCACCCAGGAGTGCTCGCCCTCGCCCTCACCAAGCCGCCCCAGGGCGGCGCGCTCATGGCGATCCGGGAACAGGCCGAGCAGCTGGCCGCCTCCGGCCTCGGCGACGCCGCCCGGGCGGCCCAGGCGGTGCGGACGCTGCGCGCGTACGTCATGGGGAGCGTGGCCGTGGAGATCCAGCGGTCGGGCTGGGCCGCTCCCACGGGCGGCGACGAGGACGAGCAGGCCCTCCTGCCGGCACTCGCGAGCGGTGGCGCGGAGCCCCCGGAGGAGGCCGCGGCCGCTTTCGAGCGCGGCCTGGAAGCCCTGCTGAGAGGCCTGTCCCGCACGTAACCGTTCGTTTATCCGTTCGGCGGCGAGTCGTGCCTGGACCGTTATCTTCGGTGGGGCAGGCTTGTGTCGCAGGTCACACCCTCGAACGAGCCCCGCGGGGCCCCCGCGGACCCCCTAATCGAAGGTTCCAAACCGTCCCAATGGGCTATGTCGTATGCGTGTGACCCGCAGCACACTTACTCTGTAGGTGTGTGTTAGCGCACACATCAACCACAGAGCGCTCGTCCCCGTGCGGCGGGGAATGGGGGAATCGGCGCGGGGCATGCGGTGCCTGGCGATGACGCCCCCGCGAGCCCCAGACCGAGAGAGAAAACCGGAGGCACGCCAATGTGCCCGCATGAGCCGTCCTGTCCGACCACCAACGCGCCGGACCGCGAAGCCGCCCGCACGATCGCGGCGCACCCCGAGCAGGGGTGGAGCCTGCTGTGCAACGGCATCGTGCTCTTCGAGGACACCGGGGAGCTCCTGCCCAACGGCGCCATCATCGCTCCGCACCGGCCCACCGACCTGGCCATCAGCGCAGCCTGAGCGTCACGAGAAGCGGGGGCCGAGCCACTGCGCGACGACCTCGCCCACGCGGGCGGGGTCTCGGTTGAGGTCATGTCCCTCACCCGCGAGCACCACCAGGCGTGCAGCGTCCGCCTGATCGGGGATTCCGAAGCGGTCACGGTCACCGCTGACCACCAGCACGTCCACGCCTGCCCCGCGCAGCTCCTCCACGCGCGAGCGTCCGGGCTTCCCCGGCGGATGCAGCGGGAAGGCCAGCGCCACCACCGCGGCGGCGCCGACCGCGCGAGCCGTCCGGCAGGTCACCCTGGCTCCGTTGCTCCGGCCGCCCTGCACCAGGGCCAGGCCGGGAAACCGTTCCCTGAGCGAGGCCACCAGCGACGTCCACGCCTCGTCCTGCCTGGCCGGCGACCCCGGCGCCCGGCCGCCCGCGACCCTGAACGGCTGCAGCACCCGCGCCACCGTGCCGCCGGCCGCCACCACCGCGTCCCGCACCGACAGCAGGTCGGGCGACTCCACGCCGCCCGCCGACCCGTGGGTGAGGACGAACAGGAACCTCGGCGCGACCGCCTCGTCGACCTCCACGATCGCCGCCCCCCGCGGCGTCATGATCTGCATGGCCGACACGGTACTCCGGAAGCATCCTTTTACTCCTCACGGGGGATGCCACAGGCCCCGGCCTGTGCGAGATTTGAGATGTGCCGGACAATTCACTTCCGCGCGACGAACTGCGCGCCACCGTCGAAGCCCGCCGGGATCTCGGTCCCGACTACGAGCAGGCACTGATCGAGTCGTTCCTGGAGAAGATCGACTCCGCGATCGACTCCCGCGTGCGCGCCGAGGTCGCCGCGCAGAACGGCCACCACCTCCCGCCGGGCCGGCCCGGGCCCTACGGGGCGCCGCCCCCCGCCCCGGGCAAGGCGAAGGGGGACGCCACGATCCCGATCGCGCTCGGATCCCTCGGCATCGGCATCCCGCTCACCGCCATCGCCGCCGGGGAGGCCGGGGCCGCCGGGCTGTTCCTCGCCTGGACCGGCATCATCCTGGTCAACGTCGCCGCCGCGTTCGGCCGCAGGCGCCACTAGCCTCCGCGCACCCGCCGCCGCGTCCGCCACGCACCCGCCGTCCAGCGGCCGGCGGAGCGGGGCGTGCCAGGTGTATCGACCACGAGCGTTGTCGACAACGGACAAGCGCGGGCGAGTCTCTCCGGTTCACTGCGATCGGCGCGACCCATGGCCGATGCCGGCGCCCGTCGTCAGTGGCGGCGGCCCTCAGGCGGTCGTGCTCCGCATCTGGGGCTCTGCTCGTGTGCGCCGGGTGGCTGCGATCGCGCATGCGACGCGTACGAGGGCGGCGACGGCCGGTGAGCGGGCGTCCTGGGGCCACGCGATGGCCAGTGTGCAGTCCGGCAGGTCGCTGACCGGCCGGTAGGCGACCCCAGGGCGCGGGTTGCGCCGGGCGACCGAGGCAGGTGCGAAGAACACGATGCCGCCCGTTTCGACGAGGTTGAAGATCTCCGACAAGTTGGAGGCCGGCCTTGTCGCCCCGGGCCGGCGCGGCGCGGCGCGGCCGGCGTCGGCCGGCGCACCGCTGGGGAGGTTCCGGCCGGCCAGGTCCGCCAGGCACAGCCGGGTCCTGGCGGCCAGCGGGTCGGTGGCGGCCATGGCGACCAGGACAGGCTCGGTGATCAGCGGCTCGCTGTCCAGCCCGCGGTCGTCCATGGGGCAGAGCACGAGTGCCACGTCGGCCAGGCCATCGCGCAGTGCCCTGGGCTGATCGCCGAACCCTCCGAGGATCAGTTCGGTGGGCAGGGCGGCGGGGTCGGCGCTGTAGGCGTCCAGGATCTGCGGCAGCAGGCCACCGTCGATGTCGGCCTTGAGTGCGATGCGCAGCCGGGGCGAGGTGCTGCCTGCGTGCCGGGCACGGTGAGCGGCGGCGGTGATCGCCTCCAGGGCGGTTCTGGCGTCGCGCAGCAGGACCTCTCCGGCGCCGGTGAGCTTCACCTGCCGGGTGGTCCGCTCGAACAGCGTCACACCGAGCTGCCGTTCCAGGTCCCTGATCGTGCGGGACAGCGGGGGCTGCGCCATGCCCAGCCGGGCGGCGGCGCGCCCGAAGTGCAGTTCCTCCGCGACCGCGACGAAGTAGCGGAGCTGCCGCACCTCCAGGTCATTCATATCCCCAGGGTATCAATCGCGACCAAGTTGGTCCTTCACCTGCGACGTCGCTCCAGGTTCACTCGAAGGCGACCGCCCGGCGCCCCTGGGGTTCGCCGTCGACCGCCACGCTTGGAGACACTCATGATCGTCGTTACCACGCCGACCGGTGACATCGGCCGACAGATTTTGGACCGCGTTCTGGCCAGCGGTGAGCCGGTCCGGGTGATCGTCCGCGACCCCTCCCGCCTCCCGGAGCGCGTGCGCGCGCGGGTTGAGGTGGTGGAGGGCTCCCACGCCGACGCGGACACGATCGCGAAGGCGCTGGAGGGCGCCGACCGGCTGTTCTGGCTCGTGCCCCCGGCCGGTTTCCGTGACGCCGGCCCCGCCAGGCGCTACTACCTGGACTTCGCCCGGGCCGCAGCCCAGGAGGCCGCGAGCGGGGGCGTACGGATGGTGCACGTCACCTCCCTGGGCCACGGCCACCAGGACGAGGCCGGACTCCTGTCGGCCGCGCTCGACATGGACGAGCTGATCGCGAGCACCGGCGTGCGGTACCGGGCCCTGGCACTGCCGTTCTTTATGGAGAACCTGCTCCGTCAGATCCGGCCGATCACAGAGCAGGGGGTGTTCTCCATGGCGAACACCGCGGACCGGCCGCTGCCGACCGTCGCCACCCGGGACGTGGCCGCCACGGCGGCGGCGCTCCTGCTGGACACCTCCTGGAGCGGGCAGGCCCGCGTTCCACTGGTCGGCCCAGACAGCCTGACCCCCGACGCCATGGCCGAGATCATCTCCGAGACCCTGGGCCGCACGGTGCGCTACCAGCAGGTCCCGCTCACGGACTTCCAGGCCCGCATGGTGCGGCACGGCGCGAGCCCGGCGCTGGCCCAGGACATGGCCGACATGGTCAACGCGCAGAACAGCGGAATCTACGACGCCGAGCCCCGCGACCCGGCCTCCGCCACCGCCACCGGTTTCCGCCAGTGGTGCCAGGACATCTTGAAGCCGGCCGTCCCGCTTCGAGCAAGGCGGTAAGGGCGGGCGACAAGCGTGAGCGTATCTACCAGGGCGCCGTCGACGTCGTCTCGATCAGGATCTGGCTCCGTGATCCCCTCACGTGATCCACCGGCTCACCGGCTGGGCGACCATGAGCCTTCCCGCCGCTCGGCGGCGGCGGGGACCAGCCCGCAGGGGTCAGGATGGATCTTGCGGGAGAAGTCCATGAGTTCGACTCTGTGCGGACGCAACCGGATCAGCACGAAGTCGTTCCCGGCCGGGCCGTCCGGGAAGAAGGACACCGGTCACCACTCCCCCCGCCCTGAAGATCACCACACTCCAGACCATACTTCACGGAACCGACCTGCTGGATATGGGCGAACGCGGGACACGCCCTATCGCGCCTCCAAGGCGTCGCGCACCGCCGCCACGGCCTCCTCCTGCGACACGCCCATTTCGCCGGCCTCCTGGGCGAACCGCTCGGCGGCCTCGCGCAGGCGAAGGCGCGCGCCGTCGGCGGCCAGCCCGGTGATGGTGGCCGCCCGGCCGCGCCGCAGCTCGACCAGACCCTCGTCCCTGAGCTGCTGGTAGCCGCGCAGGACCGTGTGCAGGTTGATGCCGAGCGCGGCGGCCACGCTGCGCGCCGAGGGCAGCTTGTCGCCGGGCGAGGCGGCGCCTTCGGCCACCGCCGCCCGCACCGAGGCCGCCACCTGGTCGGCGAGGGGCCGCGCCGAGGAGGGGTCGACGACGATCAGCACCCGGCCGCTCCTTGGCGGGCGCGGTTGAGCGAGGCGTTGACCAGCGCGGCGGCCGTTCCCGCGTCCTTGGTGGAGTAGAGGAACTCCCTGCCGTCGGCCAGCAGGAGGGCGAGCACCGGGCCCGGGCCGCCGACGTACCCCCAGCCGCGCTCGCCGCCGACCAGGCCGAGCCACTGGCCGGACGCGCTCGGCCGCACCTCGGCGAACCTCACCGCCGGGAACGGGATCGCCCGCCGCAGCCGGCCGAGCCAGGGCAGGGTGAGCTCCACTCCCCTGTCGTCGATCTGGAGCCGGGTGCGCGCCTGGAGGATCTCGAAGGCGCCCGTCAACGCCAGCATCGCCGTCCCCTGCCATCCCGTGGAGAAGGTGAAGACCGTCAACGCGGCGGCGGCGAGCCAGATCGCCCCGTTGCGGAGCTTGCGGCGGGACCAGGTGGAGGCCGTGTACACCGCACGCTGCCCCGGGGCCAGGTCCATGAGCGGGACCCCGGGAGGCGGGGCGGCGGCCGCCTCGGGCGGGCTCGGCAGTGGGCCCGCCAGCCGCCACCCGGCCAGGCCCGCGAGGGCGGCGGCGCCCAGCTCCACCGGCAGCTCCCACGCCGGCAGGGGCGCCGGGCCCGTGGCGTCGAGCAGCGCCACGATGTTGACCGCGTCCGCGGCGGCCGGCCACACGCTCACGCCGAACGCCGCCGTCACCACCCACCGCTGCAGCTCCGGCCATCGCCAGTAGTGCACGAAGAGCACGACATACCAGACCTCGGCCAGCACGACGCCCTGGATGTGCAACCGGACCCATCCGTCCCACGGGTGGGCGTACTGCGCCGTGACCCCCTCGACGTAGGCCCGGTCGGGCAGCCGCTCGGCGAACACGGTGGTGAGCACGAGCGGGACGAGCAGTATGAGCAGCGGTGGAGCCATGGTCAGGACGAGCCGGCGCGCGCGCCCGGGGCTCGCAGGATCCGGGGAACCGTTCACCGATCCACCTCCAACTGTTTGCATGTCACTATAACAATGCAAACACTGGAGAGCCATAGGTAAGCGCGCGTCCGGCCGGAGGGCCGGGCGGCCGTCGCCTGGGAGCCGCCGTCAGGACGGGTCGAGGGTGCGGGCCGGGCGCAGGGCCCGGACGGCGGCGGACGGGTCGTCGGCGAACAGGCGGATCGCGGTGACCTCGGCACGGCGGCCGAGGGGGCGCACGACGGTGACCGGCGCGGACAGCTCCACGACCACGTTGGTCTGGGAGGACACCTCCACCGCGAGCGTGCCGTCCTTGACGCGCACCATGCCCGACTCGTTGTAGTTCGGCGACACCCGCACCGAGGTGATCAGCTCACGCGGGACGCGCAGGTCGAAGAACACGCCGTGCCGGACGCGCAGCTCCCCCGCCGACACGACGTGCGGCCGGGTGACGCAGGCGGCGGCGTGCGCGAGGCCGAACTGGACGCCGTACAGGTCCAGCACCAGGATCGTCACCCGCAGCCACACCGGCGCGCCGATCGCCCGCAGCAGCAGCTCGGCCCCCACCGTCTCGACGATCATGACCGTCAGCAGGGCCGTCAGCACCGGGGTCAGCTGCCTGGCGTAGGACACCGCGACGGCGCCGGGCGGCACGCCGTGACGCCGTCGCGCCACCCACAGCACCAGGCTGAGCAGGCCGTTCCCGTCGAACGCCGCGACCCTGCGCACCTTGTCGGGGACCATGTGCTCGTAGACGGCCCGCAGCGCCGCCCGGCGGCCCATGCCCCGCCGGCGCGCGGCGCGGAACAGCCGCCCGGCCACCACGGCCTCCAGGACCAGCGCCGCCGCCACCGCGGCCTCCGCCACGGCGATCAGCGGAGCCGGCGGCGCCACCCCCGACAGCAGCAGCACCGCGAACAGCAGCTCCGCGGGGATCACCGCGTACAGCGCGGCCCGCGCGATCGCGAGCGTCATCCCTGCCTCCTCGAACGCCGCCCACGCGGCCGCGAACCTTCCGCCCCGCCCGGCGGGCGGGGGAACGGCGGTCTCATCCCCGCCCTGTCAGCGTGACCATGAGCAGCCTGAACACCTCGGCCTGGGCGGGTGACATCTCCGCGGACAGCAGCTCCATGACCCGGGCGCCGTCCCCGTCGCCGGACGGGCCCGCCCCGCCCGGGGGCGCCGGTCCGCCGGCCGGGCCGAGATGCTCGGCCATCAACGCCGCCATGTCCGCGGGGAGGTGGGCGGCCAGGTCGGCGGCCAGCGCGGCCACCCGCGGGTCGCCGGGATCGACGCCGTCGAGCTCGTCGAGCCGCCGGTAAAGGGCGTGTGCCCGGGCGAGCGCGGCCGGCTCGGTGAGCGGCCGCAGCAGGGCCGGCAGCGCGGCCCGGTCCGGCGGGGCGGTCATGCCGTCCACCAGGGTGAGCAGCTCGCGGTCGAGTTCGGCGAACCTCGACCCCCCGGCGGGCAGGTCGCGCAGCACCGCGGCCATCTCCGGGGAGACCATCGCGTCGGGGATCGGGTCCTCCCGGGCCAGCAGGGCGGCGAGCCCGGCCCGGCGGGCGCCGATCGCCTCCTGCTGCCGCGCCAGGTCGGCGTCCAGTTCCTGGAGCACCTCGCGCAGGTCCTTGCCCTGGTCGTCGGCCAGCGCGTCGCGGATCTCGGGAAGCGACAGGCCGAGCTCGGCCAGCCGCCGCACGCGGGCCAGGATCACCGCGTCGCGCAGGCGGTACTCGCGGTAGCCGTTGGCAAGGCGCGGCGGCTCGGGCAGCAGGCCCTGGTGGTGGTAATGGCGCACGGTGCGGGTGGAGACCCCGGCCAGCGCGGCGAGCTCACCGATCAGCATGGCTTCATTAGAAACGTTGACGCCGCGTCAAGGTCAAACCGCGTCCGCCCGGACGGACACGGCACGGCATGGCCGGCGGGGCGCGGGCTACGGCTCGGACGGCTGGTCGTCGCGGTTCAGGCGCAGCCGCACCTGTGCGGCCACGGCCTCGTCGGGGTGGGCGAGACCGTAGGTCCACACCGTCTCGGCGTCGGCGTCGCGCCCGCGCAGGGGCAGCGTCCGGGCCAGCAGCTCGACGGCCAGCGCGACGCCGTCGGCGTCACCCTCGCCCTCGGCGGCCGCGGCGAACTCCCCGCAGGCCATGTCCAGATGGGCCATGCCGAGCAGAACGCGAAGCCGCCCGGCGTCGGCCACCTCGGGCACGTCGAGAGCGTCGATGAGCACGTCGGCCGCCTCGCCCGGCTCCCCCTCCTGAAGCAGCAACTCGGCCAGGCGCTGCGCCGCCTCCGCGCAGGCCCGCGGGTCGCGGGTGGCGAGCGCGGCGCGCAGGGACGCCTCGGCCCCGAGGTCGTCGCCCTGGTGCTCGGCGATGCGGGCCAGCGCCAGGTGGGCGCCGGGCAGGTAGGCGGGGGTGCCGACGCCGATCACGGCCTGCCAGGCGGCGCGGGCCTGGTCGGCCATGCCGTCCTTCTCGAACCCGCGCGCCAGGTGGCAGGCCGCCTGGGCGGCGTACTCGGGGTGGCCGGTGGCCAGGGCGGTGCGGGCGGCCGCCCTGGCCCCGGCGATGTCGCCGCGCCGTTCCAGCACCAGGGCGAGGCCGACGGCCGCCTGGGCACGGTCGGCCTCCCGCTCGTCGGCCGCCAGCTCGGCGAGGATCCCGGCGGCGGCCTCCAGCTCGCCGCTCTCGGCGAGCCTTCGCGCGTCGTCGATCGACCGCCCGGACTCGACCTCGTGCGCCGCCATCGGGACCTCTCCTCCGCGTCAGGAATCCCCGGGCCTCGCGACGCGGGCGCGCCGTCGCGCGCGACATATTATGCCGATCCAGACGGGTCGCCGAGGCTGGTCGCCTAGTCTTCGTATGCCTCCAGCGGGGGGCAGGCGCACACCAGGTTGCGGTCGCCGTAGGCCTGGTCGATGCGGCGGACCGGCGACCAGTACTTGTCCTCGCGCAGCGACGGCAGGGGGTAGGCCGCCTCGGCGCGGGTGTAGGGGTGCTTCCAGTCGTCGGCCAGCAGGCAGGCCGCGGTGTGCGGCGCGCCCCGCAGCGGGTTGTCGGCCCGGTCGTACCGCCCCGAGGCGACCTTGGCGATCTCCTCGCGGATGGCGACCATGGCGTCCACGAAGCGGTCCAGCTCGGCCAGGTCCTCGCTCTCGGTCGGCTCGATCATCAGCGTGCCGGCCACCGGGAACGACATGGTGGGAGCGTGGAAGCCGTAGTCGATGAGCCGCTTGGCGACGTCGTCGACGGTGACCCCGGTCTCCTTGGTGATCTGACGCAGGTCGACGATGCACTCGTGGGCGACCAGTCCCTCGCGGCCGGTGTAGAGCACCGGGTAGTGGGGGGCCAGGCGCCGTGCCAGGTAGTTGGCCGACAGGATGGCCTGCTCGGTGGCCGCCTTCAGGCCCTCGGCGCCCATCATGCGGATGTAGGCCCAGGAGATGGGCAGGATGCCCGCCGAGCCGTACGGCGCGGCCGAGACCGGGCCGACCGCGCCCTCGGCGCCGTCCTCCAGCGGGTGGCCGGGCAGGTACGCCGCCAGGTGGGAGCGGACGGCCACCGGGCCGACGCCGGGGCCGCCGCCGCCGTGCGGGATGCAGAAGGTCTTGTGCAGGTTGAGGTGGGAGACGTCGGCGCCGAAGGAACCGGGCTTGGCCAGCCCGACCAGCGCGTTGAGGTTGGCGCCGTCGACGTAGACCTGTCCGCCCGCCCGGTGCACCAGGTCGCAGATCTCGGTGATGGTCTCCTCGTACACCCCGTGAGTGGAGGGGTAGGTCACCATGATGGCCGCGAGCCGGTCGCGGTGCTTGTCGATCTTGGCGACGAGGTCGGGGACGTCCACGTTGCCGTCCTCGTCGCAGGCGACGACCACCACGCGCATGCCCGCCATGACGGCGCTGGCGGCGTTGGTGCCGTGGGCCGAGGAGGGGATGAGGCAGACGTCGCGCTCGTGCTCGCCGTTGGCCTTGTGGTAGGCCCGGATGGCGAGCAGGCCCGCGAACTCGCCCTGCGAGCCGGCGTTGGGCTGCAGGGAGACCGCGTCGTAGCCGGTGACCTCGGCCAGCCAGCCCTCGAGGTCGCCGATCAGCCGCAGGTAGCCCTCGACCTGGCCGGCGGGGGCGTAGGGGTGCACGCCCGCGAACTCGGGCCAGGTGATCGGCTCCATCTCGGTGGTTGCGTTCAGCTTCATGGTGCACGAGCCGAGCGGGATCATCGACCGGTCCAGGGCGATGTCCCTGTCCTGGAGTTTGCGCAGGTAGCGCAGCATCGCGGTCTCTGAGCGGTGGGAGTGGAACACCGGGTGGTCCAGGTAGCCGGTGGTGCGCAGCAGCCCGGCGGGAAGCGCGTCGGAGGCGGAGGTGTCCACGTCCTCCAGCACGACGCCGGTCACGCCGAACGCCTCCCACACCGCCTGGAGGTGCTCGCCGGTGGTCTTCTCGTCGCAGCTCACGCCCACGTGGTCGGCGTCGGCGAGCCGCACGTTGATCCCCTTGCCCAGGGCCGCCGCGACGATCTCCGCGGCCCCGCCGGGGACGCGGGCGAGGACGGTGTCGAAGAACTCGTCGTGGACGATCTCGACGCCTCCCTCGCGCAGCCCGGCGGCCAGCACGGCGGCGTGCCGGTGGGTGCGCTGGGCGATGCGCCGCAGCCCGTCGGGGCCGTGGTAGACGGCGTACATGCCGGCGATGACGGCCAGCAGCACCTGGGCGGTGCAGATGTTGCTGGTGGCCTTCTCCCGGCGGATGTGCTGCTCGCGGGTCTGCAGGGCCAGCCGGTGGGCCGGATGGCCGTCGGCGTCCTGGGACACCCCGACCAGGCGGCCGGGCATCTGCCGCTGCAGCCCTTCGCGGACGGCCATGTAGGCGGCGTGCGGGCCGCCGAAGCCGAAGGGGACGCCGAAGCGCTGGGAGGAGCCGACGGCGATGTCGGCGCCCAGGGTGCCGGGGGCCTCGACGAGCGTCAGGGCGAGCAGGTCGGCGGCGGCGACCACCAGCGCGCCCCGCGCGTGGGCCTCGGCGGCCACCGCGCGGAAGTCGCCGAGGCGGCCGCCGGCCCCGGGGTACTGGACCAGCACGCCGAACAGTTCCCCGTCCGGCAGGCCGGCGGTCAGGTCCGCCTCGAGGAGCTCGATGCCGAGCGGCTCGGCGCGGGTGGCGAGCACGGCCTTGGTCTGCGGCAGGGCCTCGGCGTCCACGACGAACACCGGGCTCTTGACGCGGCCGGCGCGGCGGGCCAAGGTCATGGCCTCGGCCGCGGCGGTGGCCTCGTCCAGCAGGGAGGCTCCGGCGACGTCCAGGCCGGTGAGGTCGGCGACGACGGTCTGGAAGTTCAGCAGCGCCTCAAGGCGCCCCTGCGAGATCTCCGGCTGGTAAGGGGTGTAGGCGGTGTACCAGCCCGGGTTCTCCAGCAGGTTGCGCCGGATGACGGCGGGGGTGATCGTGTCGCTGTAGCCGAGGCCGATCATCGAGGTGGGCGCCTGGTTGCGGGCGGCCAGGGCGCGCAGCTCGGCGATGGCCTGCTCCTCGCTCGCCGCCTCGGGCAGCTCGAGCGGCTCGCCTGAGCGGATCGCGCCGGGTACGGCCACGGCGATCAGGTCGGCCACCGAGGCGTAGCCCACGGCCTCCAGCATGCGGGCCTGGTCGGCGTCCGAGGGGCCGATGTGCCGGGTGGCGAAGGGCGGTGCGAAGAGGTCGCGAAGCGGTGACCGATCGGTCATGGGGCCCTCCTACAAGGGGTAGAGACCGGCGCTGAGCGCGCGCGTATGCCGGATCTCCCCCTCTGTCAGCGCGACATCCTCATCGCGACCTGAGAGCTTCATCCCTGCACGGGGGATTTGCACCGTCGGTGAGACACGCCTGGCGGGCACGCCTACTTTCCAGAGTCGCCTCACCTGTGCGGTACGTGAGCCTGAGAGATTCCGGGGAGGTTGCTCCTTCGGCGCCGGGGTCACTCACCGGCGTCGCACGGGGTGCGCAGCCGGCCCGTGCCCAGGTCTCTCCCGCACAGGGTCAACAGCCTTTCCCGGCAATCGTACCGTCCCGCCCCGAGTAGGGAGTTACCCCTACATTTCGTCTTTGCCGGGTTTTATCCCTGTAGGAGGGGTATGTAGCCATCCCATGCGGCCCCGTAGATCTTCAGAAATGGGCGTGCGGCAGTCCCCGGCCCTCCGCTGAGGGGGAGACGCCTGTCCGGGATCAGCCCGTCTTGCGGGCCTTCCTGCGCTTGGCCAGTTCGTCACCTGGGTGGTCCTCCGAAGAGTCACGGCCGACCGGCTCCGCGCGTTCCCCCGGCAGCTCCGCCAGGGAGCCCTCGACCTCGCGCCACACTCCGCCGAGGGCGATGCCGAACACGCCCTGGCCGCCCTCCAGCAGGTCGATGACCTCGTCGGCCGAGGTGCACTCGTAGACGCTCACCCCGTCGCTCATCAAGGTGATCTGCGCCAGGTCGTTGACGCCGCGCTCGCGCAGGTGCTGCACCGCGGTGCGTATCTGCTGGAGCGAGACTCCGGTGTCGAGCAGGCGCTTGACCACCTTGAGCACGAGGATGTCGCGGAAGCTGTAGAGCCGCTGGGACCCGGACCCCTGCGCCGCGCGCACCGACGGCTCGACGAGCTGGGTGCGCGCCCAATAGTCGAGCTGACGGTAGGTGATGCCGGCCGCCGAGCACGCCGTCGGGCCGCGGTATCCGACGTCGGCGGGCAGAGACGCCGGCCGCTCGTCGAACAGCAGGCCCTGCTCGCCCGCGCGTTCCCGCGCGGACTCGCGCTTGGCTGGATCGTGCTGGCCGGCCGTCTTACCCTCGCCGCTGCTGACCGCCACTGCGGACCTCCGGCTTCCTCTCATCCCACGGCCTGATCTGGGGGTTCGTGAATTACAACCGTGAGTTCCCTTGCACCGTAGGACTGGCGCGATGCTCAGTCAACGATCCCGCCCGGCGCGTCGTGAAGCGTAAATGCCCGAAATGGCTAACCCGCACGGCCGAAGTCCTCGGGCGTGATCGTGTCAAGGAACTCGCGGAACTTCTCGACCTCGTCCTCCTGGTCGTCGGGGATGATCACACCGGCCTCGCGCACGACGTCCTCGCTCGCGAAGATGCTGGCCCCGGTGCGCAGCGCCAGCGCGATCGAGTCCGACGGCCGCGCGCTCACCTCCACCCCGTTGGAGAACACCAGGTCGGCGAAGAAGATCCCGTCACGCAGCGCGACGATGTTGACCGCCTGCAGCCGCACGCCGAGGGCTTCGATGACGTCCTTGAACAAGTCGTGCGTGAGCGGCCGGGGGGGCGGCTCCTCCGCCTGTGCCAGCGCGATGGCCGTGGCCTCGGTCATCCCAATCCAGATCGGCAGGTATCGCTCGCCCTTGGCCTCCTTGAGCAGGACTATGGGCTGGTTGGAGGGCATCTCGACGCGGACCCCCACGACCTCCATCTGCAACACAGGCTGCTCCGTCTCATCGGGTCGCCGGCCCGCTCGGGCCCGTTACCTCGCGGCTCTCGGCTCGCGGCGTGACCATCGCCGCAAAATTCAACGTAACATCCCCGCACCCCGAAATGTCCGGGCGGCTCCGTCAGCGGCCCAGAATGCCCCGCAGGCCGGTACGGACCAGGGCGGCGTGCAGGTCCTGGAGCTGGCCGGACAGCTCTCTGGCGGCCTCCTCGGCGCGGCCCGCGGCGCCCGGCGCGCGGCGGCGCAGCAGCGGCGCGACGGCCTGTTCGACGAGCCCGGCCTCCCGCTCGGCGGCGGCCTTGAGCACCCGCAGATGCCGGGGGTGCAGGCCGAACCTGGCCAGGGCGCCCGAGGCGCGGGCCACGGTCAGGGCCTCGGCGTCGTACCACCGGGCGACCGGGGTGAGCAGGCCGTAGTCCTCCAGCTCGGCGAGGGTCTCCTCGTCGAGCCCGGCGGCGGCCAGCAGCTCGGCGCGGCTGAGCCGCACCTCGGGCGGCTCGGCGCCCACGGCGCGGGGGCGGGTCACGCCGCCCGCGCCGTCGTGCTCGGCGGTGTCCAGATGGTCCTTGATCACACGCAGCGGCAGATAGCGGTCGCGCTGGGCGGTGAGGATGTAGCGCAGGCGCTCGACGTCGGCGTGGGTGAACTTGCGGTAACCCGATGGGGAGCGCTGGGGCTCGATGAGCCCCTCGCCCTCCAGGAAGCGGATCTTGGAGACGGTGACGTCGGGGAAGTCGGCCCGCAGGACCTCGAGGACCTCCCCGATGCTCATGAACGCCCTGGCCGCCTGCGCGCTCATCACCGCTCCTCCTCACCCACGCGTGAGGAACACCAGCCGGAACTTGCCGATCTGGACTTCGTCGCCGCCCGACAGGGGCAGCTCCTCGATGCGCTCTCTGTTCACGTAGGTGCCGTTGAGGCTGCCGACGTCCCTGGCGGTGAAGTAGTCGCCCCGCCGGTAGAACTCGGCGTGCCTGCGCGACACGGTCACGTCGTCCAGGAAGATGTCGCTCTCGGGATGGCGGCCCGCCGTAGTGAGGTCGCTGTCGAGCAGGAAGCGGCTCCCGGCGTTCGGCCCGCGCATCACCACCAGCAAGGCCGTGCCCGGCGGCAGTTGCTCGACCGCCGCCCGATCGGGAATGAGCGTCTGCCCCGTCGCCTCGCCGTCCATCGCCTCGATCCCGCTCAGGGAGATCGTGGAGGTGGTGTCCCCCGGCGTGTTCTCGACGCGGCTCAGCGGCGACCCGCACCGCGAGCAGAAACGGGCGTCCTCAGGGTTGGCATTCCCGCACTGAGTGCAGTAGACGCTCGGCATCGATCGGCTCGGCCTCCTACCGCGAAGTCGCGGCGACGGTGCTCTGGGCGGCGTGCCTCGGTTCTTCGCTTCTCATGATTGCTCAGACTGCGAATGCCGCAACTTACGCTGATGAGTCGCAAAGGTCAAGATGAGGGCAGCCTCGTGGGTTCGGACATGCTGCTGGCGCAGGCTCGCTCGGGTCTCGCCGGCGGGGGGCTCGCTTGTGACTGACGGCGCTCGCCCCTCGCTCCCCTCCGACTCGGCTCGCCGCGCCGGTCCAAAGTTACCGCCCGGGCAGCCCTCCGGTCCATGCGCCGCGCCGTTCAGATGTGGCCGGAATCGGGCGTTTCACGGAGGAACATCGCTCTCAGGTGCCGACGGCGTGCTCCACGACGCGGGCCCAGCGTTCGAGGAGGCTCTGGGCGACGTCCAGGTCCTCCCCCTCCGCCCACAGATGGGTCACCGCCTCGATGGGGTCGGGCAGGATGAGGGCCCAGCCGCCGTCCTCTTCCACCACTCGCACGCCGTCGGTGGTGTCCAGGCTGTAGCCGTCGGCGGCCTCCACCACCGAGCGCATGACCGCCCCCTTGGCCGCCCACGGCGTCGGCACGGTGCGCTTGAGCATCTTGGCCTGCGGGATGCGGGCGTCGATCTGGCTGAGCGACAGGCGGGTGCGGGCCACCAGGCCGAGAAGGCGCAGGAACGCGGCCAGGCCGTCCACCGTCGGGGCGAACTCAGGGACGATGAACCCGCCGCGCCCGTCGGCCGCGAAGATCAGCTCGGGGTCGGCGGCGGCGGTGGTGAGGGCGTCCAGCGCCGTGGAGGTCCACTGCACCTGGGCGCCGTGGAAGCGGCACACCTGCTCGGCCACGCGGGTGGTGGTCACCGGCAGCGCGACCCGCCCGCCGCGCCGCTCGGCGGCGACCAGGTCCAGCACGACGAGTTGCGCGCGCTCCTCGCTGATCAGCTGGCCCATCTCGTCGACCAGCGAGATGCGCTCGCCCACCGGATCGAAGCGCACGCCGAAGGCGGCCCGTGAGGAGGCCACCAGCTCGGCCAGGCGCTGCAGGTCTCTGCGCCTCTCGGCCAGCGTCTCGGTCGGCGAGGCGTCGTCCAGCCTGTTGTTCACCGTGAGCACGTCGACGCCGATCCGCCCGAGCAGGCTGGGCAGCACGAGCGAGGAGGTGCCGCCGGCGCAGTCGATGACGACCTTCATCTCGGCGTCCCGCACACCCGACATGTCCACCCAGCGCAGCAGCTCGCGGGTGTAGTCCTCGACGGCGCGGGCCGGGAAGCTCAGCTCGGCGATCTCGCCGGGGAAGGCGCGCCGGAACTCCTGGCGGGAGAAGACGCGCTCCAGCTTGCGCTGGGCGCCCTGGGAGAGGTCGGCGCCGTTCTCGTCCATGAAGATGATGTCGACGCTCTGCGGGTCGCCCGGGGTGGTGCGCAGCGCGATGCCGCCCGAGGCGGTCTCGTTGGAGGTGTGGAAGCGGGCGACCGGCAGCGGCGCGGCCTCCAGGTCGAGCACGTTGATCGCGCTGGCGGTGAGCGCGCTGATCACGGCCCGTTTGAGCGCCCGGGCGGCCCGCGAGGAGTCGCGCGAGGTGATGACCGACGCGCCCTTCTTCAGGGTGGTGGCGTAGGCGCTGGCCAGGCGCACGCACAGCTCGGGGGTGATCTCGACGTTGACCAGGCCGGAGACCCCGCGCGGCCCGAACAGGCTGCGCTGGCCGCGCGACTCCCAGATGACGCTGGTGTTGACCACCGCGCCGGCCTCGATCGTCTTGAACGGGTAGATCTTGACGCCGGAGGAGACGTAGGCCTCGGCCTCGATGACGCACTCGTCGCCGACGATGGCGTTCTCCTCGATGCGCGCGCCGGTCATCACGTCGGTGTTCTTGCCGATCACGCAGCCGCGCAGGTGGGCGCTCGGCCCGATGTAGACGTTGTCGTGGACGACGGCGCGGTGCAGGAAGGCCCCTTCCTTGACCACGACGTTGTCGCCGAGCACGGTGTACTCGCGCAGCTCGGCCCCTGCCTCGACCTTGGCGTAGCCGCCGATGTACAGCGGGCCCTTCAAGACGGCGTCGGGGTCGACCGAGGCGCCCTCGGCCACCCAGACGCCCGGGGAGAGCTCGAACCCGTCGGCGTCCAGCCGCACCCGGCCCGACAGGGCGTCGGCCTGGGCCTTGAGGTAGCTCTCGTGGGTGCCGACGTCCTCCCAGTAGCCGCTCGCGACGTAGCCGTACAGCGGGGCGCCGCGGGCGAGCATCTTGGGGAACACGTCGCCCGACCAGTCGACCGGCACCCCGGGGGCGACCTCGTCGAGGACCTCGGGCTCCATCACGTAGACGCCGGTGTTCACGGTGTCGGAGAACACCTGGCCCCAGGTGGGCTTCTCCAGGAAGCGCTGCACCCTGCCCTGCTCGTCGACGATGATGATGCCGAACTCCAGCGGGTTCGGGACCCGCTTGAGGCCGATGGTGACCAGGGCGCCGTTCTCCTCGTGGAACCTGATCATGTCGGTGAGGTCGATGTCGGTCAGCGCGTCGCCGGAGATGACGAGGAAACGCTCGTCGCGCAGTTTGTCGGCGGCGTTCTTGACGCTGCCGGCGGTGCCGAGGGGAACCTCCTCGGTGGCGTAGTGCAGGCTCATGCCGAGCTCGTCGCCGTCGCCGAAGTAGTTGCGCACCAGTGCGGCGAGGAACTGCACGGTGACGACGGTCTCGGTGAAGCCGTGCCGCCTCAGCAGCCGGAGCACGTGCTCCATGATCGGCCGGTTGACCACGGGGAGCAGGGGCTTGGGCTGGTTGGCGGTCATCGGCCGTAGCCGAGTGCCCTCCCCGCCCGCCATCACGACGGCCTTCACAGATCACCCTCCGCCTGTCTCGTCACGGTGGGCACACGGTCACGCTCGCGCGGGCATTCGCCGCCGGGACCCCGCCGGGGCGTGTCCCGCGACCGCTCATGCCCGGCTCGCCCCTCCGATGAGCCGGCGCCCTTGAACCACGTACAGCGCCCCCGCCCACCAATACAGACCTGTTCCCCAGATGGCAAAGGCCCACCCCAGGATCCGGGCCACGTCGGCGTACCAGCCTTCGTGGGAGGCCAGGAACAGCAGCGGGAAGGCGTAGAGCAGGCAGGCGGTGGCCGCCTTGCCCAGGAAGTGGACCGGCAGCGCGGGGCCGAAGCCGTACCTGCGCAGGACGGGCACGCCGAGCATGAGCACCACGTCCCTGCCGATGATCAGCGCGGTGAGCCACCAGGGCATCACCTCGCGCAGGGTCAGGCCGATCAGCGTCGCCAGGATGTACAGGCGGTCGGCGACCGGGTCGAGCAGCCGCCCGAGCCTGCTGGTCTGGTTCCAGGCCCTGGCGAGCTTGCCGTCCAGCCAGTCGGAGACGCCGGCGAGCATGAGCAGGACCAGCGCCCAGCCGTCGGCCTTGGGTCCGAGCACGAGCCACAGGAAGACCGGCACGCCGAGCAGCCGCAGCATGCTCAGGATGTTCGGAACCGTCCAGATGCGGTCCTCCGCCGATTTCACCCGTGACTCCCCTCGTGAACCTGGTGCCGACCCTACCCGGGCACGGCCGCGGACGACGGCGAGGGCGAGCCGGGCCGGCGGCGTCTCCGGGACGGGCGCGGTGGCCCTATCGTGGGAGAGCCGGGCCCGCGCGCCACGAGAGCGGCCAAATGGCCATATTTCCGGCGAAGACGGCATCCTCCTCAAGGTGGACATGGCATCCTCCTGGGGACCACGAGATCGGCCGGACGGCGGAAGCGAGCGGACCGTTTTGGGCTTTAATGTCAGTGCCATGGCCAACGATGCAGCGCTGTTCTTCGGGCAGTTCGTCAAGGCGCCCGGCACCACGGGGGCGGTGGCGCCCAGTTCGCGCCGTCTGGCGAAGGTCGTCTCCGCGCCGGTGCCCGAGCGCGGCGACCCGGTCATCGTCGAACTCGGCCCGGGAACGGGCGTGTTCACCGAAGAGATCCAGCGGCGCCTGAACGGCCGGGGGCACCATCTGGCCATCGAGATCAACCCCGCGCTCGCGGCGCGGCTGACCGAGCGTCACCCAGGGGCGAGGGTCATCGTGGCCGACGCGGTGAACCTCCCCCGGTTGCTGGCCGAGCACGGCCTCGGCCGGGCCGACGCGGTGATCAGCGGGCTGCCGTGGGCGGCCTTCCCCGCCGTGCTGCAGGACAGGCTGCTCGGCGCGATCACCGAGATCCTCGCCCCCGACGGGGCCTTCACCACCTTCGCCTACGTGCACGCCCGCACGCTGCCGCCCGCCATCCGCTTCCGCCGCCGGTTGCTGGAGGCGTTCGAGGAGGTCGTGCCGAGCCGCACCGTGTGGGGCAACGTGCCGCCCGCCTTCGTCTACCACGCGCGCCGGCCGCGCCGCTGACGCCCGCGGCCCCGCGAGGCGCCGGCGTCCCTCGCGGGCGGCGCGGACGCGGGGCCGGGACGCGCCGTCAGCGCCCGTTGGCCGCCTTTCCAGGCGCGGTCCTCGCCTGCGGACCGAACGCCGTTCTACTATTGCGGCCGACGGGATAGGAGTGATCAAGGTGGACTTCACGCTTCCGGAGAGCGCCCGCGAGGTCCAGCGGGGCGTCGCCGCGATCTGCTCGCGCTACGACATGGACTACTGGCAGCGCTGCGAGGCCGAGAAGCGGTGGCCGGAGGAGGTGTGGGCCGAGCTGGCCAAGGGCGGCTGGCTGGGCCTGGCCGTGCCCGAGGAGTACGGAGGCGCCGGCCAGGGCCTGCTCGAGCTCGCCGTGGCCACCGAGACGCTGTCGGCGTCCGGCTCGGCGGGCGGGTCGGCGTTCACCTACGTGCTGACCCCCGGCTTCGGCGCGCTGACCCTGGCCCGCCACGGCACGGCCGGGCAGAAGGCCGCGCTGCTGCCGAAGCTCGCCACCGGCGAGGCCGAGACCTGCTTCGCCCTCACCGAGCCGGACGCGGGGTCCAACTCCCTGGCCATCTCCACCTTCGCGCGCCGCGACGGCGACGAGTACGTGATCAACGGCCAGAAGATCTGGATCACCGGAGTCCAGCGGGCGAGCCGCATGCTGCTGGTGACCCGCACCATCCCCGCCGCCGAGGCCAGGCCCCGCACCAACGGCCTGACCGTGTTCCTGGTGGACGTGCCCGGGGCGGTGGCCGCGGGACGGATGTCCTACCGCCCGATCCCCAAGATGGGCGCCAACACCACCCCGTCCAACATGGTGTTCATCGACGATCTGCGCGTGCCGGCGACCAGCGTGGTCGGCGAGGTGGACCAGGGCGCCCTTGTGCTGTGGGACATCCTCAACCCCGAGCGCATCCTGCTGGCCGCCAGCGCGCTCGGCGGGGCGGAGGTGGCGCTGCGCGTGGCGGTCTCCTACGCCAAGGAACGCGAGGTGTTCGGCCGCCCGATCGGGGCCAACCAGGCCATCGCCTTCCCGCTGGCGCAGGTCAAGGCCAAGATCGAGCTGGCGCGGCTGATGCTGTACAAGGCGGCCTGGCTGTTCGACCGCCACATGCCCTGCGGCACCGAGGCCAACATCGCCAAGCTGACCGCCTCGCAGGCCGCGTGGGAGGCGGCCGACCACGCCTTCCAGACCCACGGCGGCATGGCCTACTCCCTGGAGTACCCGGTCGCCCGGCTGCTCGCCGACGCCCGCGTCGGCCGGGTCGCGCCGGTCACCGAGGAACTGCTGCTCAACTACCTGGCGACCCAGGTGCTCGGCCTTCCCCGCAGCTTCTGACGGCCGCCGCCCCGGCTCCCGCGCCGGGACGGCCGAGGGGCCACGCGCGCGGCCTGAGGGTTTCCGCGAGACCACCGCAGGTCCCCGGACGGACACTGGTCCCGGAGGGTCGCGGGGCGGCGGAGGGACCGGCCGGCGACGGCCCGCCGGTCCTCGCCGGGTTCACGGCATCGCGGCCTCGACCAGGGCGTCGACCAGGCGGTTGTCGTCCCCGCGCTCGGGGTGCCACTGGACGCCGACGCAGAACCGGTGGCCCTGGAGTTCCACCGCCTCGACGATCTGGTCGTCGGCCCACGCGATCGCCAGCAGCCCGTCCCCGAGGCGCCTGAGCGCCTGATGATGGGGCATGGCCACCTCGATGCGGTCGCCCACGGCCTTGCCGACCTTGCTGGACACGCTGACCTGCAGGACGTGCGGCGTGGTGGCGGCGTGCCGCTCGTGGTGCACCGCGTCGGGCAGCCACGGGGTGAGCGTGCCCCCGAGCGCGATGTTCAAGACGTGCATGCCGCGGGCCACCCCGAGGACGGGGATGCCGGCCTGGATGGCCGCGCCCGCCAGCGCGATCTCGAACCGGTCGCGCCGGGGCTCCGGCTCCTCCACCCGCTCGTCGCGCTCCTCGCCGTAGGCGGCGGGGTCGACCTCCACACCACCGGCGAGGATGAGCCCCGAGATGCCGCGCACGTAGCCGTCGATCGCGCCCAGGCTCAGCGGAGGTATCAGCACCGGGGAGCCTCCGGCCCTGTCCACCGCCTTGGCGTAGGCGGGGGGCGACAGCACCGCCTCGCGCACCCAGGTGCCCCAGCGGGCGGCGTCGAAGTAGGTGGTGATACCGATCAGTGGTCGGGACATGCGGTCTCCAGGGGGCTCGCGCAAGGTCGTACCGCCAAGCCGCAGCGGCACTCAGCCCGTATGCAGTGGCGAACCCATCATGGCGCACAACATTTCGGGTATGTCACGAATCCCGGTATCAGGTACGTCACTTCCGCATCTTTCGTCCCGTTGGCCCCATCAGCACCAGGTGCGCGCGCGCCGGAGGCGCGCGCCTCCGGCGTGGCGCCCGCCGCCGGCGCCCCCTCGCGCCGCGGGCACGACAGGGCGCCGCACCGTCTTCAACCAGGCATTGCCGGGCGCCGAGGAATGGCCGGTGAATATGAATGCGATTCCTTTTCACTTCTCATGCGGCACTATCGAACCAGGATTACATGGAATGACGCACCAATTACGAAGGGTTCCCTATCCTGTCACCTTGTGGTGAAACGGTTGTGAGGCTCACGAGGGAATGGAAGACTCCATTTCGAGCGGCCGGTGGCGCCGGGGCCGACGGACGCTCACAACCCGGACCGTCAGGGAGGTGCGACAACAAGACCGGATACTCAATCCGGTCATTTAGGATGGCGTCCACAAATGTCGTTGAATCCGCGTCTTATCAAGGAAAGCTTCTCCGCCATCGAGCCCGTCATGGGCAAGGCCGTCGCCTACTTCTACGGCCGGCTGTTCGCCGAGAGCCCGCAGTTGCGCTGCATGTTCCCCCCTGCCATGGACGTCCAGCGCGACAGGCTCTTCGCCGCCCTGACCCGCATCGTGTGGAGCCTGGACAGCCCCGGCAGCCTGAGCTCCTACCTCGGACAGCTCGGCCGGGACCACCGCAAGTACGGTGTGCTCGCCGAGCACCACACCGCCGTCGGCAACGCGCTGCTCGCGACGATCCGGCGGTTCTCAGCCGACGCCTGGACCACCGAGGTCGAGGCGGCCTGGGTCGCCGCCTACACCACCGCGGCCAACATCATGATCGACGCCGCCGAGGCGGACGCGGGGGTCTCTCCCGCCTGGTGGCTGGCCGAGGTCGTCGACCACGAGCTGCGCGCGCCGGACATCGCGGTGATCACTCTGCTCCCGGGCGCGCCGATGAACTTCGTGGCCGGGCAGCATGTGGACGTGCAGGTCGAGCGCTGGCCCAGGGTGTGGCGCACCTTCTCCATAGCCAACGCGCCCCGGCCCGACAACACCATCCGGCTGCACGTGCGGGCGGTGCGCGGCGGCTGGGTGAGCACCGCCCTGGTCTCCCACACGCGCATCGGCGACACCATCCTGCTCGGCCCGCCCGTCGGCACCATGACCCCTCCGCCGGACGATCCGGTGCGCGACATCCTGTGCGTCGCCGGCGGCACCGGCCTGGCCCCGCTCAAGGCGATCATCGAGCACGTCATCGCCTCAGGCCGGCGTCCCAACATCCACCTGCTGCACGGCGCGCGCACCGCCGCCGAGCTCTACGACCTCGCGGACCTGGTCCGCATGGAGGGCCGCTACCCCTGGCTGCGTTTCATGCCGGTGGTGTCGGGCGAGCCGGCCTACGACGGCATGCGAGGGCTGCTGCCGGACGTCGTGCGGCGCTTCCACTCCTTCGCCGATCACGAGGTCTACGTCTGCGGCCCGCCGGCCATGGTCGAGGAGACGGTAGGCCGCCTCCAGCACGACGGCGTGCCTCCGGCGCGCATCCACCGTGACTGCGAGGAGGCCGAACAGCGGCGGCTTTCCCCCCGACAACCAGATACTGCAGGAGGATACGGGCGAACCGATCAGCCAAATACCGCGGAGCCCGGCGGACACCGGCGCGGCGTGTCACGATGATGCCGATCCGCGCGCAGCGGCCGACCACGTCGATCGGGCCACCACGCCGGCCGGGGGACCGGCGATGGGTGCCCGGCACCGCGAAAGGAAGGGGCGATCATGCGGCGCACGCTGCTCGCCGCCACCACAAGGCGGCCCTCTCCCCCAGCCACCAGGGTCTCGCTCATCGCCCCGGCGGTGCGCTGACTCCCATGGCCCGACCGGTCACGCTCGTGACATTCGTGCTGCCGAGCGCGCTGTGGCACTGGGGCGGCGGGGCGACGGAGGTGCGCGTCTTCGCGGTCGCCGGCGCGGGCGAAGAGCGCCCGACGCTCGGCGCCGCCCTGGACACCCTGCGCCGCACCCACCCCAAGCTCGAACGGCGGCTGTGCGACGAGTACGGCGGCATCCGCCGGCACATCAGCATGTTCGTCTGCGGTGAGAACGCCCGCCGCCTGGGCGGCCTGGCGTGCGCCCTGCCTCCGGGAGCCGAGGTCTACGTCATGCCCGCCCTGTGACGGCGGCTCACGGAGAGACGCGGCCCGCGGCGTTGAACGCGGCGTGCGTGAGCGGCATCAGGCCTGCCCAGAACGCCTCCATCTTCTCGGCCACCATCTCGATCTCGCGCTGCGGGAAGGACGGCACCGTCGCGCGCTCGTCCTTGGTGCGCAGCGACAGGAAATGCATCAGCGACCGGGCGTTGCACGTGGCGTACATGGAGGAGAACAGCCCGACGGGCAGCACCGCCCGCGCGACCTCCCGGGCGATGCCGGCCTCCAGCATCTCGCGGTAGGCGGCGTAGGACCGCCGGTAGGACAGCTCCATCGCCTCGGCCACCAGCTTGTGCTGCTGATCGTCGCCCTCGACGAACTGGTAGCGTCCGGGCTTGCCCTCCTGCACGAGCTTCCGCTCTCGCCCGGGCACATAGAAATCTGGCTGAAGCTCCCTGTATCTCCCGCTCTCCTCGTTGAACGACCACCCCACCCTGTGGCGGTGGAATTCGCGGAAGACCATGATCGGCGCGTGGATGAAGAAGGTCATCGAGTTGTGCTCGAACGGGCTGCCGTGGCGGTCGCGCATGAGGTAGTTGATCAGGCCCCGTGAGCGCTCGGGGTCCTGGCCGACCGCCTCGAGGGACTGCTCGCCCGCCGTGGAGACCCGGGCGGCCCACACCACGTCGGAGTCGGCGGCGCTGTGCCTGACCAGGTTCACCGTCACGTCGCTGAGAAATCGCACGCCCGCCCCGCCCCTTCGCCCCGTCCTTCGCGGCCGCCCCACATCGTAGTCGAGGGGAAAGCGCAGGTGAGGCGGGTCAGGTGATGTCGCGGCGCAGCGTGGTGACCGAGGCGACGGCCGCGAAGATCAGAGCGTAGCCGATGAGCAGCGCCGCGCCTCCCCAGGCGGGCAGGTAGTCGCCGCCGAGCGGCGAGGACAGGCCGTACACCGCCTGGGCGGCCCCGCCGGGCAGCCACTTGCCGACGCTCGGCAGCAGGGCGACCAGCAGGCTCTCCAGCACGTAGACCCAGCCGATCCCGACCACGATCGCGGCGACCTGGTTGCGCAGCAGCGAGCCCAGGGCGAGGCCGAGGATGGTGTACAGGGCCATGGCCGCGACCACTCCGACGCACAGGCGGGCCACGTCGCCGCCGATCAGGGAGAGACTGCCGCCTTTGAGCAGGATCGCCGGGATGCCGAGGGCGAAGGCCAGCACGATGCCGGCCAGGCCGAAGAACACGCCCACGACCGAGCACGCGAGGAGCTTGGCGGCGATCACGCGTGCCCGGCGCGGCGTCACCAGGAAGGTGTGGGTGATCGTCTGGAATCGGTACTCGCCGGTGATGAGGAGGGTGCCGATCACGAAGGCGAACACCAGTCCCACGCCGGCCTGGCTGAAGAGGTTGAGCACCCCGGCGGACTCGGTGAGGGGGGTGGTGCCCTGCTGCCCGGAGAAGATGCTCAGCACGACCACGCCGATCGCGGTGAAGGCCAGCGACAGGGCGAGCATGCCCCAGACCATGCGGGTGGTGAAGACCTTCTGCAGTTCGGCCTTGACCAGCCGGATCATGACGTTCCCCCAGGGGTCTCGGTCAGGGCGGGAGCCGCGGCCCCGCCCGGCGGCGCGGCCGGGTCGCCGGTGAGCTCGAGGAAGACCTGCTCGAGGTCCGAACGCTGCCTGACGAGCTCCGACAGCACGACTCCCTCGTCCAGCGCCGCCTGGCCGACCGCCTCGGGCGGGGCTCCGCGGACCACCAGCACGCCGTCCCCGGCGGACTCGACCGTCGCGCCGGTCGCCTCCAGGCGGGGCCGCAGCCGCTCGGCCTGCGCGGCGGCCACCCGGACGCCGTTGTCGCCGCCGGCGGTCAGCTCCGACAGGGCGCCCTGCCTGATCAGGTGCCCCCTGGCGATGATGACGATGTGGTCGACGGTCTGCTCGACCTCGGCCAGGACGTGGCTGGAGACCAGCACGGCGCACCCCTGGTCGTCGGCGAGGAACCTCAGGAAGCCGCGCAGCCACTGGATGCCGGCCGGGTCCAGGCCGTTTGACGGCTCGTCGAGGATGAGGATCTTGGGGGTGCCGAGCAGCGCGGTGGCCAGGGCCAGGCGCTGGCGCATGCCGAGGGAGAACCCGCCCACCCGCTTGGCCGCCGCGTCGGCGAGGCCGACCTGCTCGAGCGTCTCGCCGGCGCGCGCCGCCGGGAGCCCGGCCGCGGTGCACAGCACTTTGAGATGGTCGCGGGCCGTGCGGCCGGGGTGGAAGTTCGTCGCCTCCAGCACCGCGCCGACCTCCGACAGCGGATCCGCCAGGCCGGTGTACGCGTGGCCGTTGATGAGCGCCTGGCCGGAGTCGGGCGTGACGAGGCCGAGGAGGCAGCGCAGCGTGGTGGTCTTGCCGGCGCCGTTGGGACCGAGGAACCCCGTGATGGTGCCCGGCTCAACGGTGAAGGACACGTCGTCCACGGCCCTGACCGCGCCGAACGACTTTGACAGGTTGCGGATCTCTATAGCAGACATCAGGCCTGATTATCGGCGAAGCCGGCCCGAGGCGCATAGCGATTGACACCGATATAGATCACAACGATATGGACCGCCTAGAGCCGGTACACGCGGCGGGCGTTGCCGGACCCGATCATGTGGGCCACCCGGGCGGCGTCGGCGGCGCTCCACTCTCCCTCCGCCAGCCGCGCGGCGAGCGCGCGGGTCAGGCCGCGCCGGAAGTACAGGGCGCGCAGGTGGCACGTCTCGGCGACGCCGTGGCGGCCGGAGCCGAACATCAGCTTGTGGTAGGGCACCAGTTCCAGCAGTTCCCCGATGATCGCCGCCGAGCCGGCGGCCGTGGACGCCGGCGCGAGGCCGACGTCCACGTACACGTGGGGGTGCACGCCGGCCAGGTAGGCCGCCTGCCGGTGGTAGGGGTAGCAGTGCAGCAGGACCAGCGGAACGCCGGCCGGGCGCAGCGCCCGGACGAGACCGGCCATCAGCGCCGGGTCCGCGCGGTGCAGGTCGATGCCGGGGTCGCCGTAGCCGGCGTTCACCTGCAGCGGCAGCCCGCGTTCGCGGGCGATGTCCACCGCAGTCCACAGCAGGTGGCGCAGCAGGTCGGGGTCGGTGAGGAGGGCGGCGGGGTCGGCGAGCCGCCGGGCCGCCGCGGCGATGACGGCGCCGCGGCTCGGACGCGAGGACGCGAAGTCCGGGCCGCAGCGGTAGGCGAGGACGGTCTTCAGGCCGACGGCCCTGGACGCCCGCGCGGCCAGGCGGTCCTCCAGGGCGTCGAGGTAGCCGACGCAGGTGAGGCCCTCGCGGGCGACGTCCTGCTCGACGCCTTCCAGGCGGACGATCTCGTCGGCGGCGGCGCCGCCGAGCCGTCCCATCTCGGCCGCCGACAGCGACTCGCCGCCGCCGTGGCCGCCCTCGACGAGGAAGGCCACGACCCCGGCCGCGCGCAGCAGCCGGGTGTTGGCCTCCCGCGCGCCGAGTTCGGCCCGGCGGGCCAGGTAGACCGCCGCCGGGGCGTGCGGCGCCAGGCCCAGCACCGGGCCGCACCAGCGGCGGATGGCCGTGCCGGCCGGTGTGTCGAAGTGGGTGGTGCCGGGAGGGGCGGGGGTGACCGCCTCGGTGATCAGCAGCTCGAACTGCGCGCGGCTGAGCTCGTCGCGGCGCACGCCGTGGCAGTGGTGGTCCACCAGCGGGGCGAGCAGCGCGGCCCGCACCGCGTCGGGGACCGGGGCGGGCAGCAGGCCGCACAGGTCGGCGACGCCGGCCGGCGGGCCGCCCGGGGCCGCGGCCGGCGGCGTCTCGGTGCGATCCATCGGCCACCTCGCCCCGCTCGTCGGTCCTGGCGCGCGCGGGGAATGCCGGGCGGGCCGGGACGTCCTCCCGCCCGGGCGCCCGGCCCGCGCCGCCTGTGGACTCTACGGCCGCGCCCGGCGGCCGGCGCCGGGTTCGTCCCGCCCTTTACCCAACCCCGGCACTCCCGCGACCTGGCGGGGCCCGCCGCGGGTCATCCCCGGCACAGCCGCAGCACGTTGGCGATGATGCGGGCCCCCGCGCCGCCCTCGGCGGTGAGGATGGACTCGGGGTGGAACTGGACGGCGAAGCGCCGGTTGGCGGCGTCCTCCATCGCCATGACGGCCCCGTCCGGGGTGAGCGCGGTGACCGTGAAGCCCCGCACCCCCGGCTGCTTGGCGTGCAGGGAGTGGTAGCGGGCGGCGGTGAACTCCTGCGGGAGGCCGTCGAGCAGCGCGCTGTCGCCCATCCGGGCGACGCGGCCGCGCTTGCCGTGCTCGGGCTCGGACAGCAGGGACAGGGTGCCGCCGGCCTGTTCCACCATGGCCTGCAACCCCAGGCACACTCCGAAGACCGGAAGGCCGCGGGCGTACAGGGCCTCCACCAGGGTTCCGCAGCCGAAGTCCGAGGGCCAGCCGGGGCCGGGCGACAGCACGGCCATGTCCGGCGCGATCTCCTCCAGCATGGCCAGGGGGAAGCCGTGACGCAGGGTGACCACGTCGGCGCCCTGCTGGCGGAAGTAGTCGGCGAGGGTGTTGACGAAGGAGTCCTCATAGTCGACCAGCAGGACCTTCATGCCCTCGCCCGCCCGCTCGGGCTCGCGACGGCGTGCGGCGGCGACCTGCGGTGAGCCGATCGCGGCGAGCGCCCCGAGCAGCGCGCTGGCCTTCAGCTCGGTCTCGCGCTCTTCGGAGGCCGGGTCCGAGTCGAACAGCAGCGTCGCGCCCGCCCGGACGGTGGCCACGCCGTCGCGGATCTGGGCGGTGCGCAGCGTGAGTCCGGTGTTCATGGACCCGTCGAAGCCGAGGTAGCCGACGGCGCCGCCGTACCAGCGCCTGGCGGTGGCCTCGTGGTCCTCGATGAACTGCATGGCCCAGGTCTTGGGAGCGCCGGTGACGGTGACGGCCCACATGTGGGTGAGGAAGGCGTCGAGGGCGTCGAACTCCGGGCGCAGGCGGCCCTCGATGTGGTCGACGGTGTGGATCAGGCGGGAGTACATCTCGATCTGGCGGCGGCCGATGACCTGGACGGTGCCGGGGACGCAGATGCGGGACTTGTCGTTGCGGTCGACGTCGGTGCACATGGTCAGCTCGGATTCCTCCTTGACCGAGCTGAGCAGGGTGCGGATCGCCTCGGCGTCCTCGACGGGGTTGGTTCCGCGGGCGATCGTCCCGGAGATCGGGCAGGTCTCCACCCGGTCGCCCTGGACGCGCACGTACATCTCGGGCGAGGCGCCGACGAGGTGCTCGCCCTCGCCGAGGTTGAACAGGAACTCGTAGGGCGCGGGATTGCTCAGGCGCAGTCCCCGGTAGAACCCGGCTGGGTCGGGGCAGGCGGCGTGGAAGACCTGCCCGGGGACCACCTCGAACAGGTCGCCTCGCCGGAACTTCTGCTTGGCGGCCTCCACGATGGTGGCGTACTCCCCCGGCTCGGGGTCCTTGGGCAGGCTCGCCGGCGCGGGCGGCAGCGGCAGCGTCTCGCCGGCGCGCCGCAGGCCGCGGGTGGAGACGCCGTCGACGGTGAACTCGTAGAGGTACTCGCGGCTGGTCTCGCGCTTGCGGTCGATGACCATGACGCGGTCGGGCAGGTGCAGGACCAGGTCTCGCTGGCCGGGCGCGCGCTCGAGCGCCTGCCGGATGGGCTCGAACTGGAAGGCCAGGTCGTAGCCGAAGGCCCCGTACAGCCCGAGGTGCTCGTCGTCCCCGGCGAAGGCGGCGATGACCTCGCGGACGGCGGTGAACACGGTGGGGCGGCGGCTGCGCATCTCCTCGGGCAGGATGTCCTCGGAGTCGGCGACATGCACCTCGACGTGGTCGAGGGTCGGCTCGGTGGTGGTCTTGCCGGCGGCCAGCAGGCAGGAGGTGACGGCGGGCAGCAGGACGCGGCCACGCTCGTTCAGCGCGCGGGCCGAGATGCGGCGGCCGCGGGCGACGATCTCCAGCACGGGGTCGACGTAGGCGAGGTGCCATCGGCTGTACCGGCCGGGGTACTCCATGCCCGAGGAGAGCACGCCGCCGCGGCGCTCGCCCAGGGAGGAGACGACCTCCTCCAGCACGGACTCAGGAACATCGGCGGTCGTGACCTCGACCTCGATGCCGCCCGCGGTGGTATATCGGCTCTTGTCCACCTTGCCTCGCCCTTCTGGTTGCTAATCAGCCCCGGGGCGGGCGGGTATGAGAAAGGCCGCCTCCCGGGGCGGCCGTGGGTAAAAGATGCGAAAAATCGCGCCGCCTAAGAGCGGCGCCACCACCGAGCAGGTGAGATGGTTCGCATTGCTGAATGGTAGCGGCATCCAGGGGCCCGCCGCCACTTGTTCGGGGGGTGGGCGCGCCGCGCCGCCGCGAGCGGGGAGTGACATGCGTCACAGCGCCCCGAACTCCTTAGCACTAACATGTTACCAGTGAGTAAAGCGCTGCTTACTTCAATCGGGGTACGTCTCCGCTTACACAAGGAGCGCGCATGGGCAGGAATCCGTTCAGGATTGTCGTCCACAAGGACCTGCGGGTCCCGATGCCCGACGGTGTCCTGCTGCTGGCCGACCGCTACACTCCGATCGGCGCGGGCAGCCCGCCGACGATCCTCATCCGCTCCCCCTACGGCCGGCGCGGCCTGTTCGGGTACGCCTACGGCAAGGCCTTCGCGCGCCAGGGTTTCCAGGTGCTCCTGCAGAGCTGCCGGGGCGGGTTCGGGTCGGGCGGCGAGTCCTGTCCGCTGGACGAGCAGGACGACGGCCTCGCGACCGTCGAGTGGATGCGCGCCCAGCCCTGGTACGGCGGCAGCTTCGCCATGCACGGGCCGAGCTACCTGGGCCACGCCCAGTGGGCCATCGCGCCCTTCGCCGGGCCCGACCTCAAGGCGATGGCCACCCAGGTGACCGCCTCCCAGTTCCGCGACGCCGCCTACGTGGGCGGATCCTTCGCGCTGGAGTCCACCCTGAGCTGGAGCACGCTGACCTCCATGATGAACGGCCCCCTCGCCGGGGCCGCGGTGTTCCTCGCCCCCCGCCGCACCCAGCGCGCCGTGCTGTCGGGCCGGCCGCTCTGCGAGCTCGACCTGCTGGCGGCCGGGCGCTCGCTGCCGTTCTTCCAGGAGGTGCTCACCCACCACGCCGACCCGTCCGTGCCGTTCTGGAAGAAGCGCGACTTCTCGGCCACCGTGGGCGAGGTGGACGCGGCCGTCACGATGACCGGCGGCTGGTACGACGTGTTCCTGCCCTGGCAGCTGAAGGACTACGCCGCCATGCGCGCCGCCGGGCGGCAGCCGTACCTGACGATCGGGCCCTGGCACCACGCCGACGTGCGGCACGGGCGCGTCGCCAACCTCGACGCGCTTGCGTGGTTCCGCGCCCACCTGCTCGGCGACTCCTCCGGGCTGCGCGCGAACCCGGTGCGCGTGTACGTGACCGGCGCGGGCGAGTGGCGCGACTACGGCGACTGGCCGGTGCCCGGCATGCGGCGCCGGCGCTGGCACCTGCAGCCGGGGTTCGCGCTGGCACAGGACAACCCCTCACGGTCCGGCCCCGACCGCTATCGCTACAACCCGGCCAGGCCCACCCCGGTCGTCGGCGGGCCGACGCTGCTGGGCAGCTCGGCGCCGCGCGACAACCGGCGCCTGGAGGCGCGCTCGGACGTGCTGGTGTACACCGGCGAGGCGCTCGGCGAGGACGTGGAGCTGATCGGGCCGGTGACGGCGGAGGTGTACCTGCGCTCCAGCACCGAGCACACCGACCTGGTGGTCCGCGTGTGCGACGTCCGCCCGGACGGCTGCTCGCTCAACGTCTGCGAGGGCGTGCGCCGCCTGGCGCCCGGCACGCCGCCCGCCGACGAGGAGGGCGTGCGGCGGGTCGAGGTGGACCTGTGGCCGATCGCGCACCGCTTCGCGCGCGGCCACCGCATCCGGGTGCAGGTGGCCAGCGGCGCCTACCCGCGGCTGGCCCGCAACCTCGGCACCGGCGAGCCGCTCGGCACCGGGCACATGGCGCTCGCGGCCGATCAGGAGATCTTCCACGACCCCCGCCGCCCGTCGGCGATCATCCTGCCCCACGTCCCGGCCTGAGACCGCGCCCGGGCGTGCCGCCTGGACCATGGGATGTCGGCCGGACCTCGTCGACCGCGTCACCGGCCGGAAACCGCCGCCGACCGCGCCCCTTGACTCGCTGTCACCACTCGGCGCGCCAACAGGTCCGTTCGGCGATTCGTGAGCCAGTCGGCCGGGCGGCGTAATTACGCTTGCCGCTCGACCGAATGACTGGCCTCATCAGGCTAGTCACGTCTCTCTTCTCCCTAGGAGAGTACGTTGACCACGCCACCCAGCGATCAGCGCCCGGCCCGCGGCGATCGCAGCCCGTGGAACTGGCTGCTCCTCGTGCCCATCGTGATCCCGCTGATTCCCGCCCTTTACAACGCGGACGAGCCGCGCCTGTTCGGCTTCCCCTTGTTCTACTGGCTTCAGCTCGCCTTCATCATCCTCGGCGTCACCGCCACGACGATCGTGTACCAGACGGGCAAGAGGAGGAACGGACGATGAGCGGCCACGTCACCGAGATCGTCGTCTTCGCGATCCTGTTCCTCATCGTGAGCGGCATGGGGTTCGTCGCGGCCCGCTGGCGCCGGCCCGACAACCTGGCCAGCCTGGACGAGTGGGGCCTTGGCGGGCGCAAGTTCGGCTCGTGGGTCACCTGGTTCCTGGTGGGCGGCGACCTGTACACGGCCTACACGTTCGTGGCCGTGCCCGCGCTGCTGTACGGCGCCGGGGCCACCGGATTCTTCGCGCTGCCGTACACGATCGTCACCTATCCCCTGGTGTTCCTGGTGCTGATCCGGCTGTGGTCGGTCGCGCACGTGCACGGCATGGTGACCCCCGCCGACTTCGTGCGCGCCCGCTTCGGCTCGCCCACCCTCGCCCTGGTGATCGCGATCACCGGCCTGGTGGCGACGATGCCCTACATCGCGCTGCAGCTGGTCGGCATCGAGGCCGTGCTGAAGACGATGGGCATCACCGGCGATCTGCCGCTGATCATCGCGTTCGCGATCCTGGCCGCCTACACCTACCAGTCGGGGCTGCGCGCGCCCGCCCTCATCGCGTTCGTCAAGGACGGCCTGATCTACCTGGTGATCCTGGTCGCGATCATCTACATCCCGGCCAAGCTGGGCGGCTGGGGCTCGATCTTCGACGCCGCCAAGGCCAAGTTCGACACGACGCCGGCCCCGGGCGACGGCTACCTGCTCAACGCCAACAACCAGCTGCAGTACGTCACCCTGGCGTTCGGGTCGGCCATGGCGCTGTTCCTGTACCCGCACAGCGTCACCGGCGTCCTCGCGGCGCGCAACCGCGGCGTGATCAAGCGGAACATGTCCGCGCTCCCGGCCTACAGCCTGCTGCTCGGCCTGATCGCGCTGCTCGGCTACATGGCCATCGCGGCGGGCATCAAGCCGATCACGGCCAACGGCAAGGCCGACGCCAACACGGTCGTGCCGCAGCTGTTCGACAAGATGTTCCCCGACTGGTTCGCCGGCGTGACCTACGCCGCCATCGGCATCGGCGCGCTCGTCCCCGCCGCGATCATGTCGATCGCCGCGGCGAACCTGTTCACCCGCAACATCTACAAGGAGTACATCAAGCGGGACGCCACCGACGCCCAGGAGGCGGCGGTCAGCAAGATCGCCTCGCTGGTCGTGAAGATCGGCGCCGTGCTCGTCATCCTGCTGATCGACCCCCAGTTCTCCATCGACCTGCAGCTCATCGGCGGCGTCATCATCCTGCAGACCCTGCCTTCGGTGGCCCTCGGCCTGTACACCCGCTGGTTCCACCGGGCCGGCCTGATCGCCGGCTGGGCGGCGGGCATGACAGCGGGCATGGTGATGCTCTACAACATCGCCAACCCGGCCATCAACCACGCCCACTTCGGCGGCTCGGCCTTCCCGCTGGCCAAGCTCGGCCTGGACACCAAGATGACCGTCTACGCCGGCTTCCTGGCCCTCATCGTCAACCTCGTCGTCGCGGTCGCCGGCACGCTGATCGCCCGCGCGGCAAAGGTGGCCGACGGCCCGGACGCCACGCGCCCCTCGGAGTACTTCGCCGACGAGGGCGACCCCCGCGTCCACGAGATCGAACTCTCCGGCTCCCGCTGACCCACCTGCCACCGGGCACGCGCCCGGCACTCCACCGGAGTGCCGGGCGCCAAGCCGTGTGATCCCCGGTCGGATGCGGCCCTTCCGCGTCGAAGTTGGTGAAACAGCCCTCTCGTCCCGCCATCCTGGCGACGGGCATCCCGACCACGCGCACCACGCCACAGGAGCGCAGCCTCCGGTGACGCCGCGCGCCCGTCCGGTCTGACATTCAACGGGCGGAGCGATCCACCTCGTCCAACGCGAACGGCTTCATTCAGGGCAGGTTACGACTGCGGGATCCCGGAGTACGCCGGGGCGAAGAACACCAGAGTCACGAGGTCTTCCGTGACGTCGTGGAAGCGGTGCTCCTGACGGGCGGGGATGAAGAGGGTCGTGCCTGGGCCGACCTCGACCGTGCGGCCGCCGGCGGTGAAGGAGCCGCGCCCCTGGGTCACCACGTAGATCTCATCCTCGTTGTGCGGTGACTGATCGTCTTTCGCCCCGGCCGGGATGGAGTAGGTGCCGAAGCTGAGTGAGGGCACGCTCAGGTGCTCCACGAAGTCGGCCGATCCGTCCGCGGCGGGCGCGAACTGTCCGCTTTGAATGATTTCCACGATCCGGATCGTGCCATATCCGCGACGGAATCATGTCACCTGATGATCAACCTGTCTTGCGGCGATTTGGCCTCGGCCCATCAAGTCTCAGCCGGAACGGCCGGTGATCGCCGATTCGGCGGGGCGGGGGATGGCGGTGTCTTCGGCCGCCGGGCGTTCGGCGGGCGGCGCGCCGAAGGCGCCGGTCAGGGTGGCGAGGACGGCGGTGGTGAGAGTGTCCGCCACCTGTGCCCTGTCGACCTCGGGGTGTTCGAGCCACCAGTCGCCGGTGGTGTGGACCATGCCGACGAAGGCGTGGCCGAGGATCTGGGCGCGTACGGGGTCCGCGACCGTGCCGCCGGCGGCGATGACCGCGCCGAGTTCCTCGCCGAGACCGCGGACGATGGCGGCCATGTGGGAATCGAACTCTCCGGCTCCCACTGACCCACCTGCCACCGGACACGCGCCCGGCACTCCGCCGAAGTGCCGGGCGTCAAGCCGCACACGCGCTGTGTGTCAGCTCAGCCCCAAGTCGCGCATGCGCGCGACGAGTCCTCCCGCCTGGTGTGCGCCGGCGGATTCCCATATGGCCAGGGCCGTCCTCCACTTCTCCGCGGCCTCCTCCGCGGACCCCAGCGCATGCAGCGCGTCGCCCAGTCCCTCGTGGGCCAGCGCCCATTGGTAGACGTCGCTCTCCTCGCCGATACAGCGCAGGGCGTTCCGATAGTGCCGAAGAGCGGTCTCTGCGTCCCCAATCGCCAGCAGAGTGCCCGCGAAGGAGTTGAGCGCCTCACCCTCCAGGGGCCTGCTCCGCATACTCCTGGTGAGCCTCAGCGCCTCCTCGTGGGCGTCGAGGGCTCCGTCGTATCGTTCCTGGCGGCGCAGGACGATGGCCATGGCGTTGAGCGCATCGACCTCAAGGCGCTGGTTACCCTGTTTGCGCCCCATGAGGAGCGCCTGCTGGAAGCAGTCCATCGCGCCCTCGAATTCGTCCAGTTCCGTGCGGACTTGTCCTAACCGCACAAAGGCGTAGGCCTGATCGTAATGCCGGCCGACCTCGCGCCAGAAGATCAGGGACTCCTGCAGGATTTCCGATGCCTCTTCGAATCTGCCAACGGTGGTGAAACAGAACGCCAGCACGTCCAGCACCGAGTATTCCTCCGAACGCTCACCGAGCTCGCGACACAGTGCCAGGCCCTGCTCACCGACATCGATCGCTTCGGCGGGCCGTCCGGCCAGGTACAGGGCGTAGGCGAGGTGCCTGAGCGCCTTCGCCTCGCCGACCCGGTCATGGGAGGCTCGCCGGATCTCCAGTGCCGCGCGCTGGTACTCGAGATGCTCGGCATATCTGCCCAGGAACAATTGGGCATAGCCCAGGTCACTGAGGATCTCCGCCTCCCCGTGCCGATGACCGGCCAGGCGGGCGGAGGACAGGGCGGTCTCACCCGTCATGAGCAGATCCTCCAGATGGTTCCTGGCGTAGAGAAACCACGAGATCCTGCTGAAGATCTGCCAGGCGTGGACATGGCGTCCTTCGCCCGCCGCATGGGCGATCATCCTGACCAGAACCGGATGCTCCCGGTCCAGCCAGGCCATCGCCTCATCGAATCCGGAAAAGGCCGGAGTCCCGGCCACCGGGGAGATGTCCAGATATGTGACGTCCGACGGAGCCATCCGATACATGGCCTTCAGAGCCGCATACCGATACCAATCGAGCACCCTCGTCAGCGCGTCGTCGCGGCCATGCACGGTCTCGTCGGCGATGCACTTTTCCTCGGCGTAGACACGGACGAGATCGTGCATCGACAGTCGCCGTTCCTCGTTCTCCTGCAACAGGTGCGCACCGACCAGGATCGCGACCGCCTGAGCCGTGCTCTCGACCTGCATGCCCACGAGCGCGGATGCCGCGTCCAGGCCGACGGACGGCCCCGGATGCACGCTGAACAGCCGGAACACCCGCTGCACCGGGTCGGCGAGGGTACGGTAGGAGAGCTCGAGCGCAGAGCGGACTCCGACGGCGGGATCCTCGGCCAGGTCAAGAACGGTCAGCCGGTTCTCCCTCCTGAGTTTCCCGACGAAGTCCGCGACCTGAGCGGCCGGCCCACCCGCGAGTTGTGCCCCCGCCAGGCGCAACGCGAGCGGCAGATAGCCGCAGAGTCCGGCGAGCTCGGCGATGGTGTCCGTGTCATCGACCTCCCCGCCGTCCGCCAGCAGACTTTTCAGTAGCGTGATCGCCTCGTCCGCCGTCAGCACATCGAGCGCGATGTTGTGCACGTCATGGGTGACCGACAGGCTGCGCAAGGCGTCACGGCTGGTGATGACGACCCGTGAGGCCGACGAGCCTGGCAGGAGAGGTCTGATCTGCTCCGCGGCGGCGGCGTTGTCCAGGACGATGAGCATCCGCCTCCCGGCCAGCAGCGACCTGTAGAGCGCCGCTCGTTCGTCCAGATCGTGCGGGATGTGCTCCTCGTCCACGCCCAGCCCGCGCAGCAGCCGGTTCAGCGCCTGCGGTACGGGGGTCATGCGTCCCGGGGAGTAACCGTGCAGGTTGATGTAGAGCTGGCCGTCCGGGAACCGCTCAGCCGTGCGATATCCCCAGTGCACGGCCAGGGCGGTCTTGCCGACTCCGGCGGTGCCGGCGATGGCGGACACCACGACCGCCGTCGCGGTCCCGTCGGACAGCAGAACCCTGTCCAGCTCGCGCAACGGCTCCGCGCGACCGGTGAAGCGCGTCACCGCGGGGGGCAACTGGTGGGGAACCGGGGTGGCCGGGGTGACCGGCGGAGGCGGGGCCGCAGCCGGGCTGGAAGGGGCTTCTCCCGCGAGAATCATCCGGTGGACGCCGACCAGTCCCTCGCCCGGGTCAAGCCCTAGTTCCTCGCGGAGGTACCGGCGGCCGGCCTGGAATTCCTCCAATGCCTCCGCCGTGCGGCCCTCATGATGAAGTGCCCGCATCAGCTGACCGCGCAGCCTCTCGTTCGACGGATTTTCTCTGATCAACGAGCGCAGCTCGCCCACCAGCTCCGAATGGCGTCTCTGGGACAGGTCGAGTTCGATCCGGTCGACGAGCGCCGCCACCCGCAGTTCTTCCAGCGCGGGGCCCTCGGTCTCCTGTAGTTCCGGGGCGGTGCCACCGAGCGCGGCCCCCCGCCAGAGCGAGAGCGCCGCGCGTAATCGTGCGGCGGCCTCGTCGGAGTCGCCCGCGGACAGCGCCGCGCGAGCGGCCGCGGTCTGAGCGCGGAAGACGTCCAGATCCGTGGCGCCCGGCGGCAGACGCAGCGTGTAGCCCGTCGGCGTGCTCCCCAACGCGTCGCCGTCTGCCAGCAGGCGCCGGAGCGACCATAGGTGGTTGTGCAGGAGCCGGCGCCCCGTGGCCGGAATCCTGGTTCCCCACAGGGTGGACAGCAGCCGGTCATGAGAGACCACCTGCCCGGCCCGCAGGACGAGAAGGGCCAGCAATGTCCGCTGTTTCTGTCCGACAACCGCGATAGAGCGCTCATCGCGCCAAAGGTCGACAGGGCCAAGGACACGGATCTCCACGTCAACCCCCGCGTTGCTCAGTGGTCAAGGATGGCGCTGTTCACAGGCCTGACTGTGCCGGCGGCACATAGCGCACCCGCGAGGTTCCGCCTCCTGAGAAGAACGGCCGCCGCCTCGGCACAAGATCGCGACATTTTACCCGACAAGATCAACAGCGGTAAAGCCGATACTTGCGGTGATCATCAGCCGGGTTCCCATGAAATGCCCCGCCCGGCCCGTTTCTACTATTGGAGGTCCCGGTGGGGTATCCCTTACCGAACCGCTCTCCCCTCCCGCCATTACGACATCGACCACGGATCATCTTCACGCTCGTCACCATCTCGGCGCTGACGGCGTCCTTGCTGACGGCCGGGAACTCCCTTCCCGCACAGGCCGCCCCCTCCCCGTCCTCACCCGCGCCCGTCACACCCACCGTGACCACCCTCCCCCGCCCCGAGGATCCGGACGCCCCCCTACGGGCCGCACTGAAACTGGCGAAGGACAAGGGCACGCCCGTCCCGGTCGACGAGGTGTTCACCGAGACGTCGCGCACCTGGGCCAACCCTGACGGCCACCTGACGACAGAGTCCTATGCCGGGCCGGCGCAGGTCGAACAGTCCGACGGTTCATGGGCGTGGATCGACACGACCCTTGTCGAAAAGGGCGGGGTCCTCAAGCCCAAGGTGGCCAAGGCCGATATCGAGCTGTCCCTCGGTGGCAGCCGGCCCTTCGCGTCCATGCACGGTGGCAAGGGCCGTCGATTCGCCCTGTCGTGGACGAGGCAACTGCCTCACCCCGAGGTGTCCGGCAACGTCGCCATCTACCGTGACGCCGCAGGCGCGGGAGCGGACCTGGTCGTCACGGCTCTCCCGGCGGGTTTCCGTCATGACGTGGTGCTGCGGGAAAGACCTACGGGGCCGGTCGAATACCGGATGCCCGTCGTCTCCGATGGGCTGCGGTTCGGCAAGGACAAGATCGACGGTCTCGCGCTCAAGGACGCCGCGGGCAAGACCATCGCGTCGGCTCCCAAGCCGGTGATGTTCGACGCCGGCCCCACGAACGCCGAGAAGCAGGACCGGACCGCGACCCCGCTACGGCAGGGGAAGATAGACACGCGGGTGGAGTCCGACAATGGACGCCAGACGCTGGTCCTGAAGCCCGACCCCGCGTTCCTGGCCGACCCCGCCACCCGCTACCCCGTCACCGTGGACCCGACGACGACCCTGACAGTCCTGACGGACAAGCTGGTCGCGAACTCGACGGCCGACACATCTTCCTCCGCACAGCGTATGAACGTCGGCACGTCCTGCTCCAGCAATAACGGGTCTACTTTCACCTGCCGGTACAGTCGCGCCTTGGTGAAGTTCAACGCCGCCACCATCGTGGGCAAGACGATCACCGGCGCCCAGCTCTCGATGAAGGCCGACTCCACCGTTGGCTGCAAGTGGTACGGCCCAGGCTCGTACTATGCCACGCGAATAACGTCGGACTGGAACGATTCGGTCTCCTGGAGTGACCAGCCCACCAACAACTGGATCGGTGACAGCCAGACCTGTCCCACCGACGGTCTCATTCCGTGGACCTTCACCTGGAATGCCACCGACATCGTGGCCGCCTGGGCCGCGGGACTGCCCAACTACGGGATCCAGGTGCGCGGCAACCCTGAAAGCGTCGGCTGTAACTGCGGCATGGAGGCGGCCTTCCACTCCTCCGAGGCGACCGGCGCCGGCGCCTACCCGCCCAAGCTGAGCGTCACCTACCTGTTGCCGCCGGAGATCCCGACGGTCACCGCCCAGTCGGTCGATTCGGTGGACGGCGAGCACGCGATCATCCGCAGCAAGGACGTCCATGTCGGCTACAGCTCCACCTCTCCCGACGGCAAGAAGCTCGACTACACGGTGGAGGTCAGCGACTCGACTCTGCCGCCCCCGGCGCCCCCTGCCGTCACCGACGGAGCCGCACGGTGGAACTTCGACGAGGGCACCGGCACGACGGCGGCCAACTCCGTCGCGGCCGGCCCGGCCCTCACCTTGAAGAGCAACGCCGGCTGGGCGACAGGCAAGACCGGCAAAGCCCTGAGCTTCACGGCCGCCGGCGCCTACGCGGCCACCCCGGCCAAGCTCATCAACACCAACGCGGGGTTCTCGGTCGCCGGATGGATTCGCCCTGACGAAGAGGAGGACCTCACCCTCGCCAGCCAGGACGGCGGCATCAACAGCGGCTTCTACCTCGGTTATCGCGGCTTCTACGAAACCTCGGGCATCCAAAGCTGGCAGATGGCCATGCCGTCCAACACCGCCGATCCCACCGTCAAACGGATTGTCGCACGCCGCACCGTCCCGCTGAGCACCTGGACCCACCTGGTCGGCGTTTACGACGCCACGGCCAAGAAGCTCCGCCTCTACGTCGGTGGCCAACTCGCCGGAGAAATCGCTCACACCAGCGGATGGAACGCCACCGGCGCCTTCCAGGTCGGCCGGATGAAGCTCAACGGCACCTACTACAGCGGCGACTTCCAGCAGGACCAGTCCAAGGGCCTGATCGACGACCTTCGCGTATACCAGCGCGTCCTCACCGGCGACGAGATCAAGACCCTCGCCGGAGTCCCCATCTCGACCACCTTCACCGGCCCCGTCCCCAGCGTCGACACAGCCATCCCCTCCGGCCAGCCCGTCACCAAGACCTACGACCTCGGCAACGTCAACACCTACCGCTTCAAGGTGACCGCCTGCCTCAACGCGGTAACCCCCGCAACCTGCAGCCAATCCCCCTACTACCGAATCACCACCGACGCACCGTACCCGCCGTCCGACCTGCAGACGGGGCTCTCGGACGAGACCAGACCGATATTGTCGGGAATCGTGTCTCGCCCTTCCGGCGACTCCGTTACAGCAAAGTTCTACCTCGCCGACGGCGCTGGCAACCCGGTAGGCACGAGTCCCCTCGGTGAAGTCATCGCGGCAGGCGGCACGAGAGCGTCCCTCCGAATCCCCGAAGGCATGGTGGAACCGGGCCATGACTACACCTGGCAGATGCAAGCGTGTGCCGAAGACGTTTGCACACCGAAATCCGCTGTAGTCTCGTTCACCACCCCCGGGCAAGCCACAGATCCGGTGGAAACGGTGCATGAGGTGACGCTGACACGCGACAACTTCGTCATCAAGACCGCCAAGGTCGACAGCACTGCATGCAATAACGCGCCGTGTCCCCTGACGGACTCGGGCACGGTACAGGTGGGAGGTTCGGGCACCGACAAGCTGGTCAGCGTCCTCAATATAAAGCTGGATCAGCTCCCTGACGGAGTCGCGATATCCGAAGCCATCCTCAAGCTCGGCAGCGCCACTTGTCCTGACAGTCCTTGCACTGGAACCACAACGGTCACGGCCGCCCCCTTGAAAAGCGAGGTCACGAGCGAGACAAAGGGCCCCGATCTTCTGGGTGACGTCGATGACGTAACGTTTTCATTGCCCGTGTCCGCACCCCAGGCGGACATCGCCGGCACCGAGTACGCTTGGCTGTTGCTCACGTCTGACACAGCCGAGCGCGTTATCTTCGGTGACGCAGGCGCGCCCGAGAATATCTCCCTGGTCATCAAATACCTGCCGCCGACGCCCCCCAGCAAAGTCCTCAATCTCGTCGCCGCGGCCGGAGATTCCGGCGCCACAGCGAGCTGGGGCTGGCCGGAAAGCAACGGCAGCTCGGCGATGGTCGATGGCTTCGATGTTGAGGTTTTGAACCCAGACGGAACGGTGAAACAAACGTCCGACTCGCCCGGTGCCACAGTATCCATAGATGGACTGGCGAACGGGCTGACGTACACCATTCGGGTTCGGGCTCGGACGCGGATAGGCGCAGGGGCGTGGGAAGTCACTTCCGTCGTCCCCCGTGCGTTGACTCCGCCCGCTTCCCCCCCATCGCCGGGAAAGCCCTGCGACACCGCCGGATACGGGAACGCGATCCACGATTTCTATACGACCCAGGATTCGGTACTGGAAGGAGAGTCAATCGACGTATGGGCGGTTCCAGCGGGCGCCGCCCACGCGCCTTCCACTCCGATACTGTCTCTGCTCAACCAGCGACTGGTGAACGAGAAGCAAGGTCTTGACACAGCGGACAAGCGTCGCGCGAACTCCGCCGTACAAGTGAGCGACCTGATCGTCAAAGATATGACCGACGGCACCGTCATGGCCACGGCCAGCGTCGAACGCACCTGGGACCAGATCACCAGAGACACGCAAGGAGTCGACCACATAGAGCAGAAGGCCAGCAGCCAAGACGTCGTGTTCGTGTTCGAGCGCTGCGGCAATCTCGAGGGAGAAATCTACGTCCCGGATCTGGAGCAGGATGCCACGGACATGGTCGCCGACGACGTGCTTCCTGGAAGAGCGGGCGCGGGACAGATATCGGGCTCCAATCACGGGCAGTTCATGGATTACTATACGCCCAGCTTCTCCAAGGTATGGAAACTGCACGTGGTAGCCGGCTCCTACTGGACCGGCGGCAGCATCCTGGGGCCCACCTTCTGGCGGATCGATCCGTGGAATAACTACGCCCGCCTCGTTCCAATAGCCAACAAGTATTACAACACTGCCTTCGGGAAGTACGTTCTGAAGAACTCGCGACTACAGATCGAGTCACACGCCTGCTTCCAGAACTCGAGCTATTCCGCAGAGGTTGAAGTCGGTTTCGAGATCGCAATGCCCAGGTCGTTGGGCGGGTCGATCTCGGCGACCATCAGCGGCGAGACCGAAGAGAGATGCAGGAGCGTCAAGGCCAAGTGGCCGCCTAACTCCCGCTCCGCTCTCACCATAGACGTAAGACCCGTAGACGGCGAATGCAAGACATCCGCCCTTGGGTATTGCCACCTCACCGGTTATCAACACCGGGTCGACGGTCTGCTGCAGTGGAGGTACTACAGCACCAGCGTGGACCGCAACGGCAAGCCAGTGAAGATTATCAAGCATAAGGACGTCTACATCGCCGCCAAATGCGACTGGCAGACCAGCTGGGGCTTGAGGGCCACCGAGGGGCAGGGCTACCACTGCGTCCGCCAAGGCTGACGGCCGAGCCGCCCATACCGTAGAACGAGCCGCCCATACCGTAGAACCAGTGGCAGGGAGGTGAACGCTCCCTGCCCCTGGCATCAACGGTGTTCAGCAAGATTCACCTTGTCGTCGACTCCGACTACATGGCTGAAAGAGTGGCGAGGACGGCGTCGGTGAGGGTGTCGACGAGCTGGGGGCGGGGGACTTCGGGGTGTTCGAGCCACCAGTCGCCGGTGGTGTGGACCATGCCGACGAAGGCGTGGCCGAGGATCTGGGCGCGTACGGGGTCGGCGACCGTGCCGCCGGCGGCGATGACGGCGCCGAGTTCCTCGCCGAGGCCGCGGACGATGGCGGCCATGTGGGAGTGGGTGCGGCTGTCCTCGGCGCCGGCACGGTGGAACAGGAAACGGTAGAGGTTGAGGTCGGCCGAGATCATCCCGAGGTAGCCCTCGATGGTGGCCCGGGCGCGAACGCGCAGGTCGGCGCCGGCCTCGGCGAACTTCGGGCGCAGGATGTTGACGACGCTGCGCACGTGGCGGTCGGCCAGCGCCTGGTACAGGCCGCTCTTGTCGCCGAAGTGCCGGTAGAGGATGGGCTTGGTGATGCCCGCCTCGGCGGCGATGGCCGCCATCGAGACCTGCGGGCCGTCGCGGCGGATCACCCGGTCGGCCGCGTCGAGAAGCGCCTTGCGGCGGTCCGGATCTCGCCCGCCGGTGCCCGCCACGGTCGCCATGCCAGACAGCATAGGGGCACTTCACCGTCACATACCGCTGCCAGGAACGTTCCGCGTGAACGCCCGCCGAGGACGCGTGGCAGGTGGCGGAAACGTTCCGCGCGAACGCTCGCCGGGGCTCATGACCGCTGCCAGGAACGTTCCGCGTGAACGCCCGCGTGGGCGCATGACCGGTGACGGGAACGGTCTACGCGAACGCCCGCCGGGACGCGTGGCCGGTGGCGGGAACGTCTCGCGCGGGCGTTCGCCGGGGCGCGTGACCGGTGATCGGCATGGCCGTCGTCCCGAAGCCGCGGCACGCGGCCGGCGGGCGGCGCCAGGTCCGTCGGGTAGCCGCGCCGCTTGGCGGATTTGGCGGGGATCGTTCCGATAGTGTGCCGCTCTCTGACCTTGCTGGAGGTGGAAGGTGGCCGAGCCTGGAGCACCGGAGGTGCCGGGCTACGAGGTGCTCGGAGTCCTCGGGCAGGGCGGTTTCGGCGTGGTCTATCGCGCCAGGCAGCTCGCCGTGCGCCGCGAGGTGGCCCTCAAGGTCGACAACCGCGTCCTGCTCTCCGACCGGGACCGTCGACGGTTCATGCGCGAGGTCAGCTCGGCCGGCGCCCTGTCGGGGCACCCGCACGTCGCGGACGTGTACGACGCCGGGGTTCTGGGCGACGGGCGTCCGTACATGGTGCTGGAGCTGTGCCCCGGCGGGTCGCTCGCCGACCGGCTGCGCGCCGAGGGCCCGCTGAGCCCGGCGGAGGTGCGCGACATCGGCGTGCGCATCGGGGACGCGCTCGCCGCCGCCCACGCCGCCGGAGTGCTGCACCGCGACGTCAAGCCGGCCAACATCCTGGTCAACGGCTACGGCATGGTGGCGCTGACGGACTTCGGGCTGGCCGCCGCCGCGCACGCCGACGGCGACATGTCGGTGACCCGCGAGTCGCTCACTCCGGCGTTCGGACCGCCGGAGGCCTTCGAGCTGGCCGCGCCGAGCCCGGCCGGCGACGTGTACTCGCTGGCGGCCACCCTGTACGCCCTGCTGAGCGGCAGGCCGCCGCGTTTCCCCGAGGGCGGCGTGGTCAACATCGCGATGATCATGGCGATGCACCGGCGGCCGATCCCCGAAATCCCCGGGGTGCCGGCCGAGCTGACCGCCGTGCTGCGCGCCGGCATGGCGACCGACCCCCGCATGCGCATTCCGTCGGCGGTCGCCCTGCGCGACGCGCTCTCGGCCCTGCCGGCCGCGCTGCTCCCGTCGCGCGGCGCCGGTTCCCGGCCCGCCCGCCCAGGGCCCTCGCTTCCCCATCCCGCCTCCACCGGCCGCGGGTCTTCCCCCTCCTCCGGCCAAGGGCCTTCCTCGCACGCGGCCCCGTTCTCGCCGGGTACGCCGGGGTCGCCCGGTCCGGGAGGCCGCGGTGGGAACGCCGGTCCCGGGGCGGGGCCGGGCGTGCCCGTTCACGGCGGGCACGCCGACCTGACGGGGCCGGGCCGGGCGGCGGAGGCCACCGGACCAGGTGGCCGCTTCGAGGCGACCGGCCCGGGCCGCGGGACCGGGTCCGGCGGAGCGGGCGGCTGGGCGGGCGGCGGACCGGCCGGCGGGAACGGTGTCGGCGGGCGCGGCGGTGTGCGGGCCGAGACGACCGGGCCGGGCGGAGCAGGCGGGCCAGGTGGGCGTGGGCCGGGTGTGCCTGGACCGGGCGGAGCAGGCGGGTCCATTGGGCCGCGTGGATCTGGACCGGGTGGGTCTGGACCGGGTGGGTCTGGGCCTGGGGGGTCTGGGCGAGTGTCCGGGGCCGGTGGGAGGGTCCAGGCGTCCGGGTCGCGTGGCAGGGCCGATCCGGCGTCCACCGTGCCGCCGCCGGCGGCCAGGCCGCACGGGCAGACGGGGCTGTACGTGGCGGTGGCCGGCGTGTTCGCGTTGCTGCTGACCACCGGTGCCGCGATCATGGTCTGGGAGGGCCGCGATCCTGGCACGACGACCACCGCCCCGAGCGACCCGGGCCGCGCGGCGAGCGCCCCCGCGTCCGCGCCCGCCGCCTCACCGGCCACCTCAACCGCCGCCTCACCGGCCGCCGTTCCGGGCGGCGTCTTCGGGCCGGTCGCGACGACCACCGCCTCCTGCCCGGCGGCCGCCGTCATCGGCGCCAAGGCGGCCTGCGGGCAGAAGGCGGAGTGCTGGGGCGGCATGGTGGTCATCACCGGGGACGTGTCGATCAACCGGCGGGGGTGCGAGGCCACCCACACGTGGGAGACCTTCGCCATCGCGCCGCTGCCCGCCGACGGGATCACCTCCGACATGCAGGAACTGGAGGCGCACCCGGTGGTCAAGAGGCTGTGCTCGCCACAGGTGCTGCTGCGCTCCCGGTACGGCGCCGCCCGGAGGGTCCCGGCCGGCCGATGGCTGGTCTCCGTGCTCCCGCCGAGCCCGGAGGCCTTCAAGGCGGGTGTGCGCGTGTACCGCTGCGTGGGCGGCGTACTCGGCGCCGAACGCCCGGGCACCTACTTCCGTCCTCTCGGCTGATCGTCTCTGAGCCACCCGAATGTGGCGCCCGCGAATTCGCCTCGGTCGCGAGGATCGAAAGGAGCCCGGAAGAGGTATCAGGGAAGGAGGATCCGTACGACGAGGGCGTCCCGGCCGCCGCGACACGTCGTGCCCCGGTCTTCACAGAACTGATCTCGCTCCACCGGACGGCCTACGACCTGGGGAGAGGCGATGACGGACATCATCGAGCGGTACGACATCTCCGAGCGGCACTTCTGGCTGCGCGGGGCGCGGCCGGACCGGCCGGTCGAGTACGACGCCGACACCGCGATATGGAACGTCTACGGTCACCCGGAGGCGCAGGAGATCCTCGGCGACCCCGCGACGTACTCCTCCGACACCATGCGCCTGATCCCCAAGGGCCTGATCCCGGAGAGCGATGAGTTCCCGACGGAGGGCCTCATCACCCAGATGGACCCGCCGGAGCACGGCAAACTGCGCAAATTGGTCAGCAGTGCCTTCACCCGCAAGGTCGTCGCGGACCTCGAGCCGCGGATCGCCTCCCTCACCGGTGAGCTGCTCGACGCGGCGCGCGAGCGCGGCCGGCTGGAACTCGTGACCGATCTGGCCTACCCGCTGCCGGTCATCGTCATCGCCGAACTGCTGGGCGTGCCGAGCGGCGACCGCGCCCTGTTCAAACGGTGGGCCGACGCGCTGTTCCAGCGCGACACCAAGATCTCGCTCACCAAGCCCGTCGAGGAGCAGAGCGCGGACATGCGGGCCACGCTGACACCGTGGAAGGAGATGTCGGAGTACCTCGCCGGCCACGCGGAGGAGCGCGGGCGGCGGCCGCGCGCCGACCTGCTCACCAAGCTGGTCGAGGCGGAGGTGGACGGCGAACGCCTTCCCGGCGACCAGGTGGTCACCTTCGCGATCATCCTCCTGCTGGCCGGGCACGTGACCACGACGATGCTGCTCGGCAACACGGTGCTCTGCCTGGACGCCTTCCCCGAGCGTCAGGAGGAGGTGCGCGCCCGCCGCGCCTCGATCCCGGCCGCCATCGAGGAGTCCCTGCGGTTCCTCACCCCGTTCGCCGCCGTCGCCCGGTCCACCACCCGCGAGGCCGAACTCGGCGGGGTGACGGTACCGGCGGACCAACTGCTCATGGTCTGGGTCGGATCGGCCAACAGAGACCCCCGGCAGTTCCGTGATCCCGGCGTCTTCGACCCGGGCCGCGACCCGAACCCGCATCTCGCCTTCGGCCGCGGCATCCACTTCTGCCTGGGCGCCCCCCTGGCCAGGCTGGAGGGGCGGGTCGCCCTGGAGGTCCTGCTCGACCGGCACCCCGTTCTGCGCACCGATCCCGGCGACCCGGTGGAGTTCATGCCGACGCCGACCATGACGGGAGTCCGCCGCCTTCCGCTGGTCTGAACGCGAGACATGCTGGAAATCCCTGGAACTCCTGGGAACCACTGGTACGCTCCGGGCGTGAGTGAAAGGCTGGACGATCTCGAGCGGCGCATCGACGCGCTGCGCCGGGAGATCCGGCGCGCCGTGCGCGCCCGCGAGAGCGTCCTGGCCCGGTCGCTGCGCGGCGAGCTGCGGCGGGCGGAACAGGCCTGGGACCAGGCCCTCGCCGCCGGCGAACCCGCGAGCGACGAGCACGCGAGCGACGAGCGGGCGCCGGGCTCGCTGGTGCCCATCCGCGAGCAGGTCCACCAGGCGCTCACCTTGCTCGGCGTGCCCGCCGCGGCCCGGGTGATCGTCGCCGTGCACACCGCCCTGCGCGCGGGCTCACTCAGAAGCTCCCAGCTCACGAGTCTGCGCCGGGACGAGGAACGCTCCTTCCGCGTCGCGCCCTACACCCGGCCGTACTACCTGTGCGCCGCGCTGACCGACCGGCTGTCGGCGTCGCGGGGGCTGCTCGCGGTCAGCACCTGGCCGCTGGAGCGGCGGGTGATCGGCCCGCTGAGCCCGCGCGTGGACTTCCTCAGCACGGCGATCCGGGTGGCCGAGCATGTCGCGCGGGCGGCGGAGGCGGGCGAGCACACCCCGCCGGGCGCCCGGCGCCTGCTGGCGCGGCTGGCGCACAACATCCCCGGCGCCTCGGCGGAGGCCGGGCCGCGCGCGCCGGGCCTGTCCCTGGTGGACGCCCTGACGGCGCGGCCGGGCGCCGGGGCGGCCGATCCGTTCTCCGAGGGTTTCGACGGGCCCGACCCCGCGGTCGTCGCCCGGGCGGCCCGCGCCGAGCTGGCGGTCCACGCCGCCGCGGACGCCGCGGCGCGCGCCGAGATCGCGGGCCGGGCCCGGCAGCGGCTCGCCGACGCCGAGCGGCTCTTCGGGGGCGCCGCGTTGCGGGTGGCCAAAGCGTGAGTGAAAGGAAGGCGTGAGGTGGATCCACTCGACCGGTTGCGCGGCCCTGTGCCGCCGCGTCCCCACGACGCGCGGGCCATCGCCGCCCTGGCGGCGAACCCTGGGTGCGCGCGGCGCGCCGTACTGGACGCCGCGGGCATCGACAAGGACGCCACCGCCACCCATCTCGGCTTTCCCGCGCCGTTCGGCCAGTCGCCCTTCGCCATCACCCGGGGCAACGTCTTCGAGTCGCTGGTCAAAGAGAGCGGATGCGCCGAGCTGCTGAGGCTGCTGCGCGAGCTTCTCGGCCTGCCGGTCGAGCAGGCCGCCTACGCCGACCTCGGCGACGTCGGCGGCAACCCTTCGGCGCACGTGCGGCACTCCCACACCCGCGGCCTGCTCGACCGGGCGGCGCGCGACCGCGACGACGCCGGCACCCTGTTCGACCACCCGCTGCTGCGGCTGGAGATCGCCGGCCAGAGCGCCTACCTCGAGCCCGACGTGGTGGCGTTCCAGCTCGGCGGCCGCTTCCACATCGTGGAGATCAAGTCGTTCGCGGTCGTCGACGGCCAGGCCGAGCCCGACAAGGTCGCGGCGGCGGCCCGGCAGGCCGCGGTGTACGTGCTGGCGCTGAGGAACATGATGGAGGACCTCGGCCACGATCCCGGCCGGGTGTCGCATGACGTGGTGCTGGTGTGCCCGGAGAACTTCGCCAACCGGCCGACCGCGACGCTGGTGGACGTGCGCAGGCAGCTCGCCGTGCTGCGGCGCCAGCTCGCCCGCATGACCCGTGTCGGGACGATCGTGGACGCGCTGCCGCCAGGGCTGACCTTCGACCTGGCGCGCGACGCCGACGGCGTGCCCGCCCGGCCGGTCGAGGAACTGCGCGAGGCGGTGCGCGGGGTGGAGGCCCGGTACGCGCCCGACTGCCTTTCGACCTGCGACCTGTGCTTCTTCTGCCGGGACGAGGCGGCCGCCGGGGAGTCCACCGACCTGCTCGGGCGGCAGGTGCGCGACGCCCTCGGCGGGGTCGCCACCGTGTCGGAGGCGCTCGGCCTGGCGGACGGCACGCTCATCCCGGGCGAGGGCCAGGAGGAGATCGCCCGCCTGCTCCGCCTCGCCGACCGCATCTACGCGGAGGTCTCTTGACCCGCCCGCTCCGGAGGTTCCGGTGAGCACCCTTGGCCATGCCCGCACGATCGAAGGGCCGGTGGTCGCGGACGAGACGGCCGCGCCGGCGATCGGCGGCATCCGCACGAGACGCCCATGCCCGCAGGTGGGCACGGCGCGGACGGACGCCCTGTGAGCACTCTCGCGGCCCTCGCGCGGTCGCGCGCGCTGCGCAGCGGGACGGCGCAGCGGCTGGCGACCGTGCGGCACCTCCACCTGTCCGAGCGGCCCATGGTCGTCATCCCGCTGCGGCTGGCCGGCGAGGCGGCCGCGCCGCTGGCCGCGATGGCCGGCACCGACCCCGCCCATCCGCGACTGCTGGTCGTGCCGCAGCCGCGCGACCGCGACCTGCGCTTCGCCTTCGCCGCCGAGCTGGCCGAGGTCCTGCTGCCGTACATCGAGAGCCTGCAGAAGGCGACCGAGACGGTCGAGCGGCGCGGCGCCGAGCCCTACGAGCGCTGCGTCGACGCGCCGCAGCTCATCGTCCCCAACCGGGGGGCGGCGGCGTTCGTGCAGCTGCTCGGCCGCTCCACCCGGTTCCGCCGCGCCGAGGGGCCCTACGCCGTGCATCCGTCGGTGCCGGTGCTCGGCCGGTGGCTCACCTTCCTCGCCCAGCGGGGACGCTATCCCGGCTCTTCGCTGCTGCCGGCCGCCACCGAGGCGCTGTCGCTGCACTGGGCCACCGGGCAGAGCGCCCTGGAGGACGCCAACCTGGCCTCCCTGGTCGGCTGGATCGACCCGCCGCCCGGCATGAGCGGGGCGGCGGCGGCCAAGGAGGCCGAGGACCCGCTGATCTGGCCGCCCGCCGGGCCCGCCACCGACCCGGGCTTCGACGCCGAAGTGCTGGCCCCCGCCATGCGCGCGCACGAGGAGACGCGCGGCGAGCACACCGAGGCCCGGGTGCGCGAGGCGGTGCGCTCCCAGCTTGAGCCGACCTGGCGGCTGATGTGGCGGGCCATCGGCCTGCTGGCCGCGCTGCCTCCCGCTCCGGGCTGCGCCGGCCGCTGGGAGGCCGACCGGGCGGCGTTCACCTCCTTCGCCGCGCAGCTCGCCGAGGGCGCGCCGCCGCAGCCCAAGCGGGACGGCGCGGTGAGCGCCGCCTCCCGGCTGGCCCGCATGGAGCGCGCGCGGTCCTCCTACGACGCCCAGCGCGCCTACGACGACCCCCTCGTCATGGCGGGGTACCGGCTGACCGGCGAGGCGTTCACCGGCACGGTGGTGCACGCCGAACCCGACCGCACCGAGGGCGAGGGACGGGGGCGCAAGCTCCGGCCGCTGGTCACCGTCCGCACCACCGACCCGGTGCGCCTGGCGCCCGGCACGCGGCTCGGCACTCCAGAGCGGCGCGGCCAGCAGGCCGACCTGGTCGCGATCGAGGGAGAGCACGTCACGTTGAAGATCGTCAAGGGGATGGGGCGCGGCATGGCGGCGACGCCCGGCGCCGTGCCCGACGCCGGCGAGCGGGTCTGCTACGCCGCGCTCACCGACGAGTTCCAGCCGCCGGCCGCCCTGCCCCCTCCCGAGGAGACCCCGTGGACGCACGGCGGCCCGCCTCCCGAGTACGAGCCCGCGGCCGACGAGCCGGACGAGCCGGACGAGGAATGGTCATGAGCCCGGGCGTGGCCCGCGGCGTCACGGGCCGTGGCGACGCGGATCCCGGCGGTCCCGCCGGCGGCCCGGCGGCGAAGGCGCCCTCGCCGGCGGTGGAGGCGGAGGGCGTGGTGGAGGCGGTCCTCGCCGATCTGCCCCGCAACCGCGGGGTGGTCGTCGACTCCCCGCCGGGCGCGGGCAAGTCGACCCTGGTCGTGCGCGCGGCCGGCCATCTGGCGGCGACCGGCGAGCCGCTGATGATCGTCGCGCAGACCAACGAGCAGGTGGACGACCTGATCGTCCGGCTGGCCGACGAGCACCCCGGCGTGCCCGTCGGCCGGCTGTCGGCCGCCGACTACTCCGTCCCGCAGCGCATCGTCGGCAAGGCCGCCATCGGCACCAAGCTGCCCGACCTCGGCGACCCGGCGATCGTGGTCGCGACGGCCGACAAGTGGGCCTGGGCGGGCGGGCGCACCTGGCCGTGGGCCATCGTCGACGAGGCCTACCAGATGCGCTCGGACAAGCTGCTTCGCGTCGCCGGGCTGTTCGAGCGGGCGCTGTTCGTCGGCGACCCCGGGCAGCTGGACCCGTTCTCGATCGTGGACGGCGACCGCTGGGCGGGCCTGTCGTGGGATCCGCTGCAGAGCGCGGTGGCGGTGCTGACGCGGCACAACCCCGACCTTCCCGTGCACCGCCTGCCGGTGTCGTGGCGGCTGCCCGCCTCGGCGGCGCCGGTGGTGTCGGAGGCGTTCTACCCGTTCACCGGCTTCCGGGCGGGCACCGCGCCCGGCGAGCGGCGGCTGTCGTTCACCGCGGACGGCATGCGCACCTCCTACGACCTTGCCCTGGAGGAGGCCGCGCGGTCGGGCTGGGCACTGTACGAGCTGCCGAGCAGGCACACAGTGCGCACCGACGCCGAGGCCGTCCAGGCCGTGGCGGCGCTGGCCACCCGGCTGCTGCAGCGGGCCCCCGTCGCCTCCTCCGAACGCGGCGAGCGGCCGGTGACCGCCGGCCGGGTGGCGGTCGGCGCGGCGCACCGCGACCAGGTGGCGGCGATCCAGGCCGCGGGCGTCCCCGAGGGCGTCACCGTCGACACCGCCAACCGGCTGCAGGGCAGGGAGTACGACGTCACGATCGTGCTGCACCCGCTGTCGGGACGCAGGGACGCCACCGCCTTCCACCTGGAGTCGGGGCGGCTGTGCGTGCTGGCCTCGCGGCACCGGCACGCGTGCGTCGTCGTGGCCCGCGCCGGGATCCCCGAACTGCTGGACGCCCATCCCTCCGCCGAGACGGTGCAGCTCAACGTGCCGGTGAAGTTCCCCGACGGCTGGGAGGCCAACCAGGCCGTGCTGGCCCACCTGGCGGAGCACCGCGTCGAGGCGGCCCCGCCCCGCTGACGACGGCCATCCGCGGGCCGGCGCCGTGAACGCGCGCCCCGCCGGAGGGCCGGCGCCCCTCACGGGGCGCCGGCCGTCCGCGCTCGCGGGCCGCCCGCGGGTCAGGCGCCCCAGATCTCCTCGGCGGTCTCGACGATCAGGCGGAGCTTGGCGAACTGCTCCTCCCTGGTGAGGGAGTTGCCCTCGACGGTGGAGGAGAACCCGCACTGGGGCGACAGGCAGAGCTGGTCGAGGTCGACGTACTTGGCGGCCTCGTCGACCCGTCGCTTCAGCTCGTCCTTGGACTCGAGGGCGCCGCGCTTGGTGGTGACCAGTCCGAGGACGACCGCCTTGCCCTTGGGCACGAACCGCAGAGGCTCGAACCCTCCGGAGCGCTCGTCGTCGAACTCCAGGAAGAAGCCGTCCACGGCCAGTTCGCCGAACAGGGCCTCGGCCACGAAGTCGTAGCCTCCCGCGGCCACCCACGAGGAGCGGAAGTTGCCCCGGCACATGTGCGTGGTGACCGACAACCCGTCGGGCTTGTCCGCGAGCGCGTCGTTGATCTGCTTGATGTACCTCAGGTGCAGGTGCTCGGCGTCGTCCCCGCGTTCGGCGATCTCGGCGCGCTGGGAGGGGTCGTTGAGGTAGGCGAGGCTCGTGTCGTCGAACTGCAGGTAGGTGCATCCGAGCTCGGCCAGGCGGCGGACCTCCTCGGCGTAGGCGGCGCTGAGGTCGGTCCAGAACGGCTCCATGTCGGAGTAGACGTCCGGGTCGAGGGCGGCCGGGCCGCCCCGGTAGTGGACCATGTTCGGCGAGGGGATGGTGAGCTTGGGGACGGCCGTGGTCACCTGGTCGCGCAGGAAGGCGAAGTCGTCGCCGAAGATGGTCTCGCGAAGGCTCACCCGGTCGTGCACGCGCAGCGCGGCGGGGGCGAACTCGATGACGCCCTGCTCGTTGCGGAACTGGACGTTGATGCGTTCGTCGGAGGCCTGGCCGATGCCGCCCAGGCGGTAGATGAAGTCCATGTGCCAGGACGCGCGGCGGAACTCGCCGTCGGTCGCCGAGCGCAGGCCCACCTCCTCCTGGGCCCGCACGACCTCGCGGATCGCCTCGTCTTCCACCTCGCGCAGCCGCTCGGCGGGGATGGTCCCGGCGGCGAACGCCTCACGCGCCTCCAGCAGTGCGGGGGGACGAAGCAGGCTGCCGACATGGTCGGCGCGGAATGGGGGTTTTGTCCGCATAGCGATCCTCCTGGCGATCTCGGGCGACTACCGTCCTATCAGCTTTTGGGCAGTTTCGCCGTACCGTCGAAGCGGATAAAGCCATGCGTCCCGGGCGTACGCCACTCCATGCGGAACCCAGCCTGATCGCGGCCCTGCGAAGGGCCACGGCGGCACCCTGCTCTCCCCCGCCTCCGGCGGCGCGGCTTCCCGTGCGCGCGCCCCGGGCCGGCCATCGAGCAGCGGCGCCTCGGACGCGGACCGCGCCACGTCCGGCGTCCCGGGCACACGATCTCGCCTCGCCGGCTTTCGCGCGGCGTCCCGCACCGGCGTCTCGGACGCCTCTTGCTCTCCCGCCCGGGCGTCGGACGCCCCCTCCGCCGCGCGGGCCGGCGCCAGGCCCCCGGGCGCCGGCCGGGACACCGGGCGTCCGTCCGCGCCGAGCTCAGGTTCCGGGCTGGTGGTCGAGGCCAGCAGAGCCAGCGAGATCAGGCCCATGACCGCGATCAGGATCAGCGCGAGCCCCATGAGCATCAGAACGGCCAGCAAGGTGCAGGCGGCTCCGATGAACGCCATCATCGCCGTTCCTCCTCTTGTGCCTTCGCGGTGGACACGTGCCCGCACGGAGCACGGTCACACGTCCCCCGACTCAGGCGGACCCACCGATCCACCGATTCTCCCGCCTCCGCCGCACGCTCGCGCCCCTCCCCCACGCGCTCCGAGGGCCCAGGACGGGAAGGCGGCTCATCTGAGGTGGCAGGAGCCCGGTCCCCGAGGGGCCGCCGGCGAGGTGGCGGCCGTTGACAGGGCGATCTTGCCGTGCGGGCGTCCGGCCATCGATCGTCTCCTCGTCTCAGGCGCCGGGCATGGCGTCCAGGCGGCGCAGGATCACGCCTTCGCGCAGGGCCCACGGGCAGATCTCGACCTCGGGGACCTCGAACAGGTCCATCGTCGCCTCGGCCACGATGGCCCCGGCGAGCAGTTGGGGGGCGCGCCCGGCGGAGACGCCCGGCAGGCCGGCCCGCTGCGCGTTGTCCATCTTGGCCAGCCGCCCGGTCCAGTGTGACACGTCCTGCTGCCGCAGCACCCGCTTGACGTAGGCGCCCTCGCTGGAGGGCGCCGCGCCGGCGATGCGGGCGAGTTGCTTGAAGGTCTTGGACGTGGCGACCGCGTGGTCGGCGCGGCCGTACTTCACCACGTCGCCGACGACCCTGCCGATCTGCGCGCGCACCTGCTTGCGCATGCCGCGCACCTCCTCGGCGGCGGGCGGGTCTCCGGTGAACCACTGGCGCGTCATGCGCCCGGCGCCGAGGGGCAGCGAGACCGTCACGTCGGGCTCCTCCTCCATGCCGGAGGCGATCTCCAGGGAGCCGCCGCCGATGTCCAGCACGAGTAGCCGCCCGGACGACCAGCCGAACCATCGACGCACCGCCAGGAAGGTCAGCCGGGCCTCGTCCTGCCCGGACAGCACCCGGACGTCGACCTCGGTCGCGGTGCGCAGGCGGGCCAGGACCTCCTCGCCGTTGACGGCCTCGCGGACGGCCGAGGTGGCGAAGGCCATGATGTCCTCCACCCCCTTGTCCTCGGCGATGCGCAGTGACTCCTCCACGAAGCGCCGCAGTTCGCGCTCGCCCTCGGAGGAAAGGGTGTCGCCGTTGTGCAGGTGTTCGGCGAGCCGCAGTTCGACCTTGTGCGAGAAGGCCGGCAGCGGCTGCGCACCCCTGTGGGCGTCCACCACGAGCAGGTGGACCGTGTTGGAGCCGATGTCGAGAACGCCGAGTCGCATGAGCAGACGCTACTACCCGCACCCGCCCGGGAGATCCTCCCGGCCCCGGCCACCGAAGTGGTCAGGGATGTGGTAGGTCCAGCCCGGTCTCCAGTCGAAGGGTGCGTCGACGAGGTCTTCCAGGGGCCGGCCGTGGAAGAGGTGGTCAAGAGCCCAGCGGTTGGCGGAGTGGGCGATGACCAGCAGGCGAGCGCCGTTCCAGTCGCGGACGAGGTCGTGGAGGAAGGAACGGGTCTGCTCGACGACGTCCAGGTAGCTCTGACCGCCGGGCCAGGGCTCGGTGATGTGCCGTGACCTGAGCGGCTGGAGCTCGCGGACGGGGCGGCCGTTGAGCTCGCCGTAGTCGCACTCGCGGAGCCTGGCGTCCTGGAAGAGGGGGACGGCGGCGTGCGAGAACGCCAGCTCGGCGGTCTCCATCGCGCGGCGCAGGTCGGAACTGAAGACGGCCGACAGACCGTCGTCGCGGCGGCGCAGGCCGAGCTGTCGCGCGAGGACGCGGCCCTGCCGGGACAACTCACCCGGCAGCCATCCGGTGGCGATGCCCGTCTCGTTGTCCACGGTGATCGAGTGCGTCTCGTACACCAGTTCCACGCCCATGACACGAACGTAGCGCCCGAGAGGGCGGATTCTCAGCCGCTGAAGGCGACCATGCCGATCGTCACCGCAAGCAAGATAGCGCCGACGCCGGCGAAGACCACCCCGATGACGGTGCCGCCGCCCCAGAAGCTGTCCACGCGTACGCGGGTCGGCCCGGCGGGGTCGTAGAGCACCATGACGCCGCCTCCGACCGGGGCGACCGGTGGGTTGGACGCGAAGCGGGTCTCGGCCTCGACGGCCTGCCCGTTGACCGTCATGAACCTCAGGGTCGGATAGTAGGTCGTCCCGTCCTCGCCGCGGCTCGGACGCAGCCGTACCACCTGGCCTGGGACGCGGTGCGCGATGCGCCGGAACTCGCGCTCCGACACCAGCAGGCCGGTGCCGACGCCGCCGAAGACGAGGGCGGCCAGCCCGAGGCCGAGCACGATCCAGGCGGTGTCGGACACGTTGAGCTCCTTGACGATCTGTGGGAGAGGTGCCGCCAGGTTAGGAAGGCGGGCTTGCGGGCGACTTGCCGCCTCCTTGACGGCCCATCCATGGCACTCCCTCCGGGGACACGGCGACGGCCGTGACCACGGGGGTCACGGCCGTCGGCGGTGATGGGGCGGACAGGGCGGATCAGTCGAAGGCCGCCACGGGCGTGACCGGCTGTGCCTGCTCGCCGTCCTTGGTGGCGGCGCCGGGGGTGGGCGGGCCGCTGCGCAGCGGGATCTCCTTGACCAGGGCCGCGAGGATCGGGATCAGGACGGCGAAGAAGATGGCCCAGAAGAAGATGCTGGAGATGGAGGAGGCCAGCGACGAAAGGAAGCCGTCGCGCACCTGGGCGGGGAGCCGGGCCAGCGACGCCGGGTCGAGACGGCCGCCGCCGCCCTCGGCCATCTTCGACGCCTGCGGGCCGAGCTTCTCGGTCAGGCCGGCGGTGAGCTGGTTGTTGAAGATGGCGCCGAAGAGCGACACTCCGAACGAGCCGCCGATCGAGCGGAAGAAGGTCGAGGCGCTGCTGGCCACGCCCAGGTCCTTCTGCTCGACGCTGTTCTGCGCGATCAGCATCGTGGTCTGCATGAGGCCGCCCATGCCGAGGCCGAGCACGGCGATGAACAGGCCGGTCTCCCAGCGGGCGGTGTTGACGTCCATGAGCGACAGCAGCCACATGCCGATGGCCATCACGACCCCGCCCACGATCGGGAAGACCTTGTACTTGCCGGTCTTGGTGATCGCCTGTCCGACGAAGAGCGAGACCACCATCATGGCCGCCATCATCGGCAGGAGCAGCAGGCCGGAGTTGGTCGCCGAGGCGCCCTGGACGGTCTGCTGGAACAGCGGCAGGAAGTTGATCACGCCGAACATCGCGAAGCCCAGCAGGAAGCCGATCAGTGAGATCAGCGTGAAGTTGCGGTCGCGGAACACGTGCAGCGGCATGATCGGCTCGGCGACCCGGCGCTCCACCGGGACGAACAGGGCGAGCGTCACCACGGCGATCGCCACCAGGCCGAGGATCTGCCAGGAGCCCCAGTCGTACTCGTTGCCGCCCCAGGTCGTGATGAGGACGAGCGCGGTGATGCCCACGCCGAGCAGGCCGGCGCCCAGCCAGTCGATGCGGTGCTCGGTGCGGTACTTCGGCAGGTGCAGCCGGAAGACCAGCAGGACGAACGCCACCGCGCCGATGGGCAGGTTCACGTAGAAGGCCCAGCGCCAGTTGAGGTGGTCGGTGATGAACCCGCCGACCAGCGGGCCGGCGACCATCGCCAGCGACATCATCGCCGCCATGATGCCCTGGTAGCGGCCGCGCTCGCGGGGCGGCACGAGGTCGCCGATGATGGCCATGGCGTTGACCATGAGACCGCCGGCGCCGAGGCCCTGCAGGGCGCGGAAGCCGATGAGCTCCATCATGCCGTCGCCGGTGCCCCCGAACAGGTCGGAGCCGGCCATGCCGCACAGCACCGAACCGACCATGAAGATCGCGATCGACGACAGGAACACGTTCTTCCGGCCGTAGAGGTCGCCGATCTTGCCCCAAATAGGGGTCGACACGGTGGTTCCGAGAACGTACGCCGTGACCACCCACGAGAGATGGGCCAAGCCGCCCAGCTCTCCGACGATGCGCGGCATCGCCGTCCCGACGATCATGTTGTCCAGCATCGCCAGGATCATCGCGAGCATCAGCCCCGGCAGGACGACCATTACCTCCCGCCGGCGGCCGGGAACCACCCCGGCCTCGGTCTCCGTCATTCTTTTGGCCCCCTTGGTGAACGCTTACTTACTTGCCGACCGGCTAGTGCGTAGACTGCCCCAAGGTAGAGTGCTTACTTGCCGGCCGTCAAGTTAAATAGGGGACCAAGGAGCGTCAAAGACATATGAGGCCACAGACCGACACGCGAGCTCGCATCCAGGAGATCGCCCTGCGGCTCTTCACCGAGCAGGGCTACGAGGCGACCTCGCTGCGGGAGATCGCCGAAGCGCTCGGGGTGACCAAGGCGGCACTTTACTACCACTTCAAGACAAAAGAAGACATTGTGGCCAGCCTCGCCGAGGACCGTCACGCGGCCGTGGAACGCCTCATCGAGTGGGCGAAGGGCGAGCCCCGGGCGATCGAGACCCGGCGGGAGTTCGTCCGGCGCTACGCCGACGAGGTGTACAGCGGCCGGCACTACGCGTTCATGCGCTTCATGGAGCGCAACCAGACGGCGCTGCGCGGCCATCCGAAGTTCGACAGGATGCGCAACCTCATGGCCAGCCTCGGCGACGTCCTTTGGGAGGAGGACGCCACGACCGCCCAGCGGCTGCGCACCTCGGTGGCGATCTTCACGTTGCACGCCTCCTGGTTCGTGCTGAAGGACGAGAAGATCTCCGACGACGAGCGCAAGGCGGAGGCCCTCGACCTCGCCCTCGAGCTGCTCGAGTCCGCCCGCTGACCGGCCCGGGGTCATCTCGCGCGCCCCGCTTCTCGAAAGCGCCGCGTCCTGTCCTCCGGCGAGTCATCACGAGGGTTGAACCAGGCGATTTCGGTAAGGTCATGGCGAGCTGGCGACGGGAAAGAGGAGGACGGGTGAGCATCTCCGGCTACGGCCGTGCCGCCACATGGCCCCGGCTGAGCACGCGTTCCTGGTTCACCGCCACCCTGGCGACCACGGCGCTGCTGCTGGCGATCTCCGCGGTGGCCGGCACCTGGGCCCTCAGCCGCAGCACCTTCACCTTCGACCAGATGACCCAGCGCGTCAGTCCCGGCCTGCTGTCGGCGGAGCGCCTGCGCGGGGCCCTGCTGGACCAGGAGACCGGCGTCCACGGCTACATCGTCAGCGGGCAGCAGGATTTCGTCACCGGCTACGAGGAGGGCCTCGCCGCGGAGCGGGCGGCGGTGAGGGCGCTTCGGCATTCGCTGGCGGGCGGCCCGCTGCTCGCCGACCTCGACGTCGTCGAGCAGCGCGCCGAGGCCTGGCGCACCGCGTACGCCCAGCCCATCATGGCCGCGGTGCGCGCGCAGGGACCGGGGACGGCCTCCCCCGAGCAGGTCACCGGCGGCAAGGCGCTGTTCGACCGCATCAAGACCGCCATGGACGAGCAGGTCACGAGCCTCACGCGGGAGCAGGCGCGGGCCGCCGCCGACATCACCCAGGCGCGGTTCTGGCGCAACACGGTGCTCACCGTCATCCTGGTGATGTTCGCCGTCACCCTGCTCACCGTGGCCCTGCTGCTGCGGTATGCCGTGCTCGGGCCCCTGGACCGGCTCGGGGCGGCTTCACGGCGGGTGGCGAACGGCGACTTCGGCCACGCGATCGACATCAGGGGGCCGAGCGACCTGACGATGCTCGGCGCCGACGTCGACGCCATGCGGCGGCGCATCTCCGCCGAGCTCACCGTGTCGCAGGACGCCCAGCGGCGCCTGCAGGAGCAGGCCGACCTGCTGAGGGAGCAGGCCGACGAACTACGCCGCTCCAACTCCGAGCTGGAGCAGTTCGCCTACGTCGCCTCGCACGACCTGCAGGAGCCGGTGCGCAAGGTGACGGCGTTCTGCCAGCTCCTGCAGCGCCGTTACGCCGATCAGCTCGACGAGCGCGCCAACGAGTACATCGCCTTCGCGGTGGACGGCGCCAAGCGCATGCAGGCGCTGATCGCCGAGCTGCTGACCTTCTCCCGGGTGGGGCGCCAGCAGAGCCAGCGGGTGCCCGTGGCGCTCGCGGAGCCGCTCGACCGCGCGCTCGCCAACCTGGAGACGTTGTCGGAGGACACCGGCGCCGTGGTGCGCCGGCCGCCGGAACTGCCTCAGGTGGTCGGCGACCCCGCCCTGCTCACCATGCTGTGGCAGAACCTCATCGGCAACGCCATGAAGTTCCGCTCGCCTGACCTGGCGCCCGAGATCCAGATCTCCGTCGAGCGCGACGGCGACATGTGGGAGGTCGCGGTCGCCGACAACGGCATCGGTGTCGAGGCGCGCTTCGCCGACAAGATCTTCGTCATCTTCCAGCGGCTGCACAACCGCGCCGAGTACGACGGGACGGGCATCGGGCTCGCCCTCTGCAAGAAGATCGTCGAGTACCACGGCGGGAGGATCCGCCTGGACACCGAACGCGCCGAGGGCACCCGTTTCTTCTTCACCCTGCCCGCCGCCGACACCAGGACCACGGCCGGCGCCACGGCCACGGCCGGCGTCGCCGCTCCCGCGGCCTCTCCCCTGCCGGACGGCCCGCTGGGCGCGGCCGAGAGTTAGACCCGTCCCGCGGACGGCCGGCCGAGCCGGAGCCGGCGGGCGCGGGCTCCCGAGCTCGCCGGTCACGGCCCGGCCGTCACGCCGCGGTCATCCGCGACCGGGAGGCGGCTCCCGGACGACGGTGACCCCGCCGGCCGGGACCGTGGCGGCGCCGGTGTACTCGACCCCGTCCAGGACGCCACTGCCCGTCACGCCCGGGACGGTCACCGGCCGGTCTCCGTGGTTGATGAGGAACAGGTGCCCGGCGCGCCGGACGGCCTCCAGGGTCTCGGGCAGGTCGCGCGGCCTCTCGACTCCCGCGGCGTCCAGCGCCTCCGCCAGCAGGGGGCGCGGGTCGGCGACGCCGGTGGCCAGGTACCACGCGGTCCCGGCCCCGAGGTCGTGGCGGGTGAAGGCGGGATGCCCCGCGTCGGGCCCCTCGGCGAAGGCCCGCAGCGCGCGGGCCCCGGCGGGGCGCACCCGCTCCGACCAGACCCGCCCGGCGTGAGCCTCCTCGGGCGCGGCCCCTTTGGAGAGGGCCTCTTCGGAGAGGGCCTCTTCGGACCGCGCGGACGGGGACAGGGCGACGGTCTCGCCCTCGCGCAGCGGGTGGAACTCCTCGACCGTCAGGCCGAGCACGTCGCGCAGCGCCCCCGGGTACGGCCCGGCGTGGACGGTGTCGTGCTCGTCGACGATGCCGGAGAAGTAGGACACGAACAGGTGGCCGCCCGCCTCGACGTACCGGCGCAGGTTCTTGGCCCCCGCCTCGGTCAGCAGGTAGAGACTCGGCGCCACCACCAGCCGATATCCCGACATGTCGGCGGTCGGGTGGACGAAGTCGACGGTCACGTGCGAGCGCCACAGCGCCTCGTAGTAGGCGTCCACCCGCTCGCGGTAGGCCAGGTCGATCGACGGACGCCACTCCAGCTCCAGCGCCCACCACGAGTGCCAGTCCCACACGATGGCGACGTCGGCGCGCACCGAGCCGCCGCGCACGCCGGAGAGCTTGGCGAGGTCGGCGCCGAGCTCCTTGACGTCGCGCCAGAGGCGCGAGTCGGTGCCGGCCTGGGGGACCATCGCCGAGTGGAACTTCTCGGCGCCGAACCGCGAGGCCCGCCATTGGAAGTACAGCACCGAGTCCGAGCCGCGGGCCACGTGGGCGAGGCTGTTGCGGCGCATCTCCCCCGGCGTCTTGGCGATGTTGCGCGGCTGCCAGCTCACCGCGCCCGTGGAGTGCTCCATCAGCATCCACGGCCCGCCGGCCAGCGACCGGGTGAGGTCGGCGGACATGGCCAGGTTGATGTGGTTGTCGGGCCGTTCCGCCGCCAGGTAGTGGTCGTTGGAGACGACGTCCACCTCGCGGGCCCAGGCCCAGTAGTCCATCGACTTGCAGTTGGTGGTCATGAAGTTGGTGGTCACCGGGACCGACGGGGTGATCCGCCGCAGGATGTCGCGTTGCAGGCGGTAGCAGTCCAGGTGCTCGTCGGAGGTGAAGCGCATGAAGTCGAGCCGCTGGGCCGGGTTCACCACGGTGTGGTTGGCCCGCGGGGCGTCGATCTCCTCCCAGGCGGTGTAGCGCTGGCCCCAGAAGGTGGTGCCCCAGGCGTCGTTGAGCGACGACAGGTCCAGGTAGGCGCGGCGCAGCCAGCGGCGGAACGCCTCGACGCTGGTCTCGCAGTAGCACTCGCCCAGCGGGGCGCCGTACTCGTTGTGGACGTGCCACAGCGCCACGGCCGGGTGGCCGGCGTAGTGCTCGGCCAGCGCGGTGGCCAGCCCCGCGGTCGCGGCGCGGTACTCCGGCGAGCTCGGGCAGGCCGACTCCCTGCCGCCGACGCCGATTCGGTGGCCCTCGCGGGTGACCGGCAGCGACGAGGGGTGCATGCGCGAGAACCAGGCGGGAGGGGCGGCGGTGGGCGTGCCGAGGCCGACCTGGACGCCGGTGGCGTGCAGCCGGTCCACGATCTCGTCCAGCCAGCCGAACTCGTAGGCGCCCGGCGCGGGCTCCATCAGCACCCAGCCGAAGATCCCGACGTTGACCAGGTTCACCCCGGCCTCGCGCATGAGCCGCAGATCCTCGCGGCGGGTCTCCTCCGGCCACTGCTCGGGGTTGTAGTCCCCCCCGTACGCGATGCCCCGCATCGGTCCCCCTCGACGTCCAACTCTGTGAACGTGCACAGTAACCGAGGATCCCCGCACCCGGAAGCATCGGCCCGGCCCACGTGCTGTTTAACGACCCCGTAACAGCCCTTGACGTACCCGTATCGGTTTCTCAGTCTGTGAACGTTCACAGAGATATGTGGGCACCCGAACTCGGACATGGAGCTACGCATGGGTACACGACGGCTATCGGCGGTGGCGGCGGTCGCGCTCGCCGCCGCGCTCGCCGCGGGATGCTCCGGAGGGACGACCGGCGACGCCGGGTCCCCCGCCGCGTCGTCCGGCGCCCCGGCCCGGCCGGTCAAGCTGACCTACTGGACCTGGGTCCCCAACATGGACAAGATCGTCCAGACCTGGAACGCCGCTCACCCCGACATCCAGGTCACGGTGAGCAAACAGGCCGGCGGTGACGACGCGGCGGCCAAGTTCCTCACCGCCGCCAAGGCCGGCAACCCGCCGGACCTGGTGCAGGCCGAGTACCAGATGCTGCCCTCGTTCGTGGCCGCCGAGGCCGTCGCCGACATCAAGGCCGACGCCGGACCCGCCAAGGCCGAGTTCGGCGACGGCATCTGGGGCCTGGTCACCCTCGGCACCGACGCGGTGTACGCCATCCCGCAGGACAGCGGGCCCATGATGCTCTACTACCGCAAGGACCTGTTCGAGAAGTACGGCCTGAAGGTGCCCAAGACCTGGGACGACTACGCCGCCACCGCCCGCGCCGTGCACAAGGAGCACCCCAAGGTGCTGCTCGGCACCTTCTCCAGCAAGGACCCCGGCTCGTTCGCGGGACTCGCCCAGCAGGCCGGCGCCCAGTGGTGGTCCATCAACGGCGAGTCCTGGAAGGTCGACATCGCCGACGAGGCCACCCTCAAGGTCGCCGGCTACTGGGGCGGCCTGGTCAAGGAGGGCGTGATCGGCGGCAAGCCCTACTTCACCCCCGAGTGGAACAAGGCGCTCAACGACGGCACGCTGCTCACCTGGCCGTCGGCCGTGTGGGGGCCGGGCGTGCTGTCCAGCAACGCCCCCGACGGCAAGGGCAAGTGGGCGATCGCGCCGCTGCCGCAGTGGAGCGCGGATGAGCAGCACACCGGGTTCTGGGGCGGGTCCTCCACCGCCGTGGCCGAGAGGTCGCCCAACAAGCAGGCGGCCGTGCGGTTCGCCACCTGGCTGAACACCGACCCCGAGGCCCTCGCCCTGCTGGTGAAGGAGGGCTCTGTCTACCCGGCGTCCGCCAAGGGGCAGCAGTCCCTGACGCAGGCCCCCGACTACTTCGGCGACCAGCCCGACTTCTGGAAGACGGCCGCCGAGATCGGCGCCACCGCCCGCGGCTTCACCTTCGGGCCGGACGTCAACGTCACCTACAACGCCTTCAAGGACGCCTTCGACAAGGCCGTCGAGGACCGGTCGGACTTCTCCGCGGCCGTGCGCAGCATGCAGGACGCGACGGTCGCCGACATGCGCAAGTCCGGGTTCCAGATCGCCCAATGAGCCCCCGGCGCGCGGCAGGCGCCCGCACCCACCGTGCGGGCGCCGCCCCCTATCTCTTCCTCGCCCCGGCGATGGTGCTGTTCGTGCTGTTCATGGCCCTGCCCATCGCCTACACGGTCTACCTCAGCCTGCGCCGCACCAAGGTCTCCGGCCTCGGGCTCGGCAAGGGCGCCAAGAAGGAGATCTTCGTCGGGACGCAGAACTACGCCGCCGCCCTCGGCGACGGCGAGTTGTGGGCCGGGTGGCTCCGCGTGCTGATGTACGGAACGCTGGTGCTGGCGGTGATGCTCGGGCTCGCGCTGCTGCTCGCCCTGCTGCTCGACTCGCTGCACGTGCGCTTCGCGCGCTTCTCCCGCGTCGCCATCTTCCTGCCGTACGCGGTGCCCGGAGTCGCGGCCTCACTGCTGTGGGGCTTCCTCTACCTGCCGAGCGTCAGCCCGATCAACGACGCGCTGTCGGCGTTCGGCGCCGAGGTGAACCTGCTCGGCGCCGGCACGGTGACCTTCTCGATGGCCAACGTGGCCGTCTGGGGCGGCGTGGGGTTCAACATGCTGGTGCTGTACACGACCCTGCGTGCCGTCCCGCGCGAGTTGTACGAGGCCGCCCGCATCGACGGCGCGAGCGAGACGCAGATCGCCTTCCGGGTCAAGGTGCCGATCCTGACGCCCGCCATCGTCCTGACCACCGTGTTCTCGGTCATCGCCACGATCCAGGTGTTCACCGAACCCATGACGCTGCGTCCCCTGACCAACACCATCAGCACGACCTGGAGCCCGCTGATGAAGGTCTACCGGGACGCCTTCATCACCGGCGACCTGTATTCGGCCGCGGCCACCGCCGTGGTCATCGCCGCGATCTCGGTCGTGCTGTCGTTCGGGTTCCTGCGGATCGTGCGCGACCGCGCCTTCAGGGAGGGCTGATGACACCGACGACCGTGGCCGTGCCTGCCGGGAAGGCGGCCGCCGCCGGGCGCCGCCGCGGGGCGCGCGGCGTCGCGCCGACGGCCGTGCTGGTGCTCGGCGCGCTGTACTGCCTGTTCCCGGTCGGCTGGGTGGTGATCGCCGCCACCAAGTCCACGGCCGAGCTGTTCTCCACCTCGACGCTCGCGCCGGGCAGCGGCCTGCTGTCCAACCTGGCCGACCTCGCCGCCTACCGCGACGGAGTGTTCTGGCTGTGGATGCTCAACACCGTGCTGTACGCCGGGGTGGGCGCGCTGCTCTCGACGGCCGTGTCGGCCATGTCGGGGTACGCGCTGGCGAAGTTCCGCTTCCCCGGCCGCGACCTGGTGTTCAACCTGCTACTCGGCGGCATCCTGGTCCCCGCGGTGGTGCTCGCCATCCCGCAGTACCTGCTGCTGTCCAAGGCCGGGCTGGCCGACACCTACTGGTCGGTGCTGCTGCCGCAGATCCTCAGCCCGTACGGCATCTACCTGGCGCGGATCTACGCCGCCGCGGCGATCCCGGACGCGCTGCTGGAGGCCGGGCGCATCGACGGGGCGAGCGAGGGACGGCTCGCGCGCGACGTCGGGCTGCCGCTGATGCTGCCCGCCCTGGTGACGATCTTCCTGTTCCAGTTCGTCGCCATCTGGAACAACTTCCTGCTGCCGTTCATCATGCTCGGCGACGACCACAGGTTCCCCATGACGGTCGGCCTCTACACGATGCTCGCCGCCGGGGCCAACCAGCCCTCGCTGTACAACCTGATCATCACGGGCACGCTGCTGTCGATCATCCCGCTGGTCGCGCTGTTCCTGACCATGCAGCGGTACTGGCGGGCGGACCTGTCCAGCGGCTCCGTGAAAAACTGATGACCGTGTCCAGAAGACGTCCCACCATCCACGACGTGGCCGCCGCCGCGGGCATCTCGCGCGGCACGGTCTCGCGCGTGCTCAACGGCGACCGCTACGTGAGCACGGCGGCGCGCGCCGCGATCGAGCGGGCCATCGCCGAGACGGGCTACGTGGTCAACCGCAATGCCCGCAGCCTGGTCACCCAGCGCACCGGTTCGGTGGCCCTGGTGCTGTCGGAGCCGCAGGAGAAGCTGTTCGAGGACCCGAACTTCAGCGTCCTGCTGCGCACCGCCACCCAGAGGCTCGCGCAGCGGGACGTCTCCCTCGTCCTGATGATCGCCGGGGACGCGGGCGACCGCGAGCGCGTGGTGCGCTATCTGCGCGGCGGGCACGCCGACGGCGTCCTGCTGGTGTCGACGCACGCGGGCGACCCTCTGCTCGACGCGCTCGAACGCGCCGGGCTGCCCGCCGTGGCCTGCGGGGCCGTCCTCGGCCGGGAGACCGTCATCCCGTACGCGGCCGCCGACGACCGCGAGGGGGCGCGGCAGATGACCCGATATCTCGTCGGCCAGGGGCGCAAGCGCATCGCCACGATCACCGGGCCGCTCGACACGCCCGGCGGGCTGCGGCGGCTGGAGGGCTTCGCCGACGTGCTCGGCCGGCGGGCGGCCAAGAAGCTGATCGCCCACGGCGACTACACCCGGCGCGGCGGCGAACGGGCGATGGCGGAGCTGCTCGAACAGGCGCCCGGCCTCGACGCGGTGTTCGTCGGGTCCGACCTGATGGCGGCCGGCGCGCTGGCCGCGCTGCGCGCCGCCGGGCGCCGGGTCCCCGACGACGTCGCGGTCGGGGGGTTCGACGACTCGGCCGTGGCCGTCTCCACCCATCCCCCGCTCACCACGATGCGCCAGCCTCTCGAACGCGTGGCCCAGGAGACCGTCCGCCTCCTGCTGGACCTGGTGGACGGCGCCGAGAGCGTCGAACCGGTGATCCTCCCCACGGAACTGGTGATCCGCGAGTCCGCCTGATCCCCGGGCGGGCCACCCTGGCGCGGGCCGTCCGGCATCGAGGTCCCGGCACCGCGGGTCGCGTTTCGCCGGAACGGCTCGCGCGGGCGGCCTCGCGGGACGTCGCGCGAGGTCAGGCGGAGGGCAGGGCGCGGACCATGACGCCGATGAACTGCCCGTCCCGCACGAAGCCGAAGTCGCGGGAGTCCCAGCTGGTGTCCGGGTTGTCACCCAGCACGACCAGGGCGCGCGGGGGCACGACGGTCTCGGGCGCGTCGCGGAGCGCCGGGAAGGCCCGTCTCGGCACGGGATCACCGGCCACCGCGACCGCCCGCTTGACGAGCAGGCGCCGCCCGGCGTCGGATCCCTCCGGCACCTTGTCCGCGTCGCCGGGGTCGAGGCCCGGCGGCAGGCCGTCCACGGCCGGGGGGTTCGGGATCTTGACGACCACGATCTGTCCGGCGCGGACCCGCCTCGTCCTGCGGACGAGCAGCCTGTCGCCAGAGCGCAGGGTGGGTTCCATGCTGGGCCCGTCGACGGTGGCGACCAGGTATCGCCGGCGGATCCACCACAGCGACATCGCCGACGCCAGCAGGCCGGACACCGGGAGGAGGAACGTACCGATCTTCATTGCGCCTCCTGGTATCCCGCGGCCTGGAGCCGGAACAGGCGAGCGTAGTGGCCGTCCGCGGCGAGCAGGGCCTCGTGCGGTCCCAGCTCGGCGATCCGCCCGTCGTGGAGCACGGCGATGAGGTCGGCGTCCCGTACGGCGCTCAGCCGGTGGGAGATCAGCAGGCTCGTGCGGCCCGCCCGGTGCTCCCGGATGCCGGCGTGGACTTCGTGCTCGGCCTCCGGGTCCAGGCCGGAGCTGGGCTCGTCCAGGATCATCAGGTCCCTGCCGTCACGGACCAGGGCTCTGGCCAGTGCGAGGCGTTGCCACTGCCCGCTGGACAGCACCACTCCCGTCTCCGGATCGCCCTTGTCGGCCTCGGAGAAGAAGATGCGCGTGAGCAGCGTGTCGTAGCCGCGCGGCAGGCCCGAGAGCGTCCGGTGCACCCCCGCCCGGACGGCGGCCTGCTTGATCCGGGCCGGGTCGTCCAGGGCGGGCAGGTCGCCGAGCCCGATGTTCTCCGCGGCGGACATGTCGTAGTTCATGTGGTCCTGGAACACGGCGCTGATCCGCTCCCGGAGATCGGCGGGCGGGATGTCCCGCAGATCCACGCCGTCCCACAGGATCCGTCCCCGTGTCGGGTCGTACATCCTGCACAGCAACCTGATGAGGGTGCTCTTACCGGCGCCGTTCAACCCCACGAGGGCGACCGAGCGGCCGTGCGGGATCGTCAGGTCGACTCCGCGCAGCACCCAAGGATGGCCGTCGCTGTAGCGGAACCAGACCTCCCGCAGTTCGATGCCGCGGCGCAGCACGGGGGCCATGCCCTTGTCGGTGCTGGGCAGGTCCGGCTCGGCCCTGATCACCGCGACGTAGTGGGAGAAGGTGAGGAGCCGCTGGTGGACGGAGGCCAGCGACGATACGAGCGTGTCGAGCGCTGCCTGCACCCCGCCGACGGCCGCGACGAACATGGCGACGTCGCCGACGCTGAGGGAGCCCCGGCGGGCGGCCGTGATCGCCCACCACAGGCCGGCGCCCGCGACCGCCGCGCTCAGCGTGGTCAGACCGCCCTGGGTGACCAGCTCCCGGCGGTCCATCAGGCCTTCGGCGACGTCGGCCGTGCGCCGTTCGGCCATCATCCGGGCACGCAGGAACGCGCCGATGCCGAACAGCCGGATCTCCGTAGCGGCCTGGACGCCGCTGAGCAGCCGGGAGTAGAAGAACTCGCGGCGGTGGATCCGCTCGATGTCCCACTGCATGGTGGCTCGCCTCCGCGACAGCAGCAGTTCGGCGACGAGCGCCGGGACGGCGGCCAGCAGCACCAGCGCGGTCATGGCGGGACTGAGGATCAACAGGGAGGCCACGAACCCGGCGAGGGACAGGACGCCGTTCAGGGTCCCGCAGACTCCGCTGACGAGGTCGCCGGTGGTTCCGGCGCCCTCCTGCGCGAGCCGCAGCCGGTCGAGGAACACCGGATCCTCGAAGCGCCGGAGGCCGACCTGCCGCTCGGCGGCCGCGAACAGCCGGTCGATCGCGTCGGCGCGCGCGAGTCGCCCGGTCTGGGCGCGCAGGTAGCGGCCGATCCCGGGGAGCGCGGCGGCGGCCAGCCCGGCGGCGGCGAGCCCGGCCGCGAGGCCCGCGACCGCGCCGTCAGGGGTGCTCAGCCGGTCGATGACCGTCTTGGTCAGCCACGCCGTCGCGATCGGGGCGGCCGCTTCGGCGAGCGTCAGGAAGACGTAGCCGACGATTCCTCCCGGTGCCGAGCGCCAGGTCAGCGACAGGGCCTCCGCGGCGGCCGAGGCCAGCTCGCTTATCCCGGGCCGCCGGCTCGTGCCGGGGTCGCTCATGCGGTGGAGGTGAGGGGAAGGTCCTCCAGGCGTCCGCCGGCGGCGACGACGTGATGATCGGAGCCGAGCAGGTAGAGCGCCGGGGTCCACGTGTTCTGGAACGCGTCCGCCACCGGGCCGTCGAAGTCCTCCACGATCACGCGGGCCACGGGTGTGAGCGCTTCGACGGCCTCGGCGTCGTCCCCGCCGACCACCGCCAGGACGTTCTCCCGCCCGAGGGCGCGGGCGTGCTCGGTGAAGCGGGGAAGCAGCTTGTGGCAGGGCTCGCATCCGGCGGAGAAGAAGCCCACCAGGCCGGTGACCGTGTCGTGGGAGACCGGTTCGCCGTCGACGGTCACGGCGGCGAACGCGCCGATGGGCGAGCCGGGCCTCAGCGCGAGGGGAGGCCCGGCGTGCTGGACGCCTCCCCCGCCGGTCTGCCGTATCCGGCGGACGAGGCCGAGGGTGAGGATCAGGTTGAACACGCAGAGCAGGCCGATGAGCACGACGGCGGCGGTCAGGTAGGGCATCAGGCGTTCCTCGCGAAGAGATCGACGATATCGTCGAGAGAGGCGATCAGGATCGCCCCGATGAGCCCCGCGGCACCTGCGAGGACCGTCCCGGCGAGCGCGGGCGCGCCGCCGGGCAGCAGTCCGCCGAGCGCGGCCGCGACGATCAGGAGACCGTTGCGGACCAGGTGCTGCGAGCCGAGGGGGACGGCGGAGGTACCGAAGCAGCGGCAGGGGGTGAGCCGTCCCCGCCCCAGCGCGCGGACGATCGCAACGGTGAAGGCGACGAGCAGGGCGCAGGCGAGCGCGAGGCCGTACGACGTGATCGCCGGTACCGCGATCGAAATCGGGACCAGCGCCTCCAGCACGACGACCGCCATCGCCAGCGGCCGGACGAGTTCGCGCCGGGCAGGGACGAGCGCGGGCAGTGAACGGCGGAACCCTTCCAAGTCCCGCAGCTTCGACACCGCGGTCATCGCGAAGACCAGCCCGACCAGGCAGGCGCATCCGATCCGTACGTACTCCATCCACGCACCTCCACTGCCGTGGCGGGCGGCGGCCGGCCGCCGCCCGCGGGATGCCTATCGCGGCGACGTCAGCAGGTGCCGACCCTGACCGTCGTGCACCCCTCGTTCAGGCAGCACTGGCGTAGGTACCTGACCCCGCCCGAGCAGTAGTAGTAGTTGCTGCACCCGGCCTCCACGGTCACCTTGTGGGCGACACGCGCCAGCAGACGGTCGACGAGACCCAGCATGATGTCTCCTCTCCGGCCCCGAAGGGCGAGATGATGGTGATCACGATGATGCGGTCTTCCGAATTACGGCGCAACGGTCGAGATTTTTTTCATCAGCGATGATCAAAGCGTCCAGGTTCTGCCATTTATGGCCATGAGATATCGCATCTACGGGAGGACCGAAAACCCGCCATCGGCCACACGGCGGCGGCGGCTCTCCCGGCAGGCGCAGCCCCGGACGGCGGGTTTGGCGATCATGGGAGGATCGTTCAATGCGCTATATCATCATCGGTGCCGGTGCGGTCGGCGGGACGATCGGCGGGCGGCTCGCTGAGAGCGGGCACGACGTCGTCCTCGTCGCACGGGGCGCCCACCTGGAAGCCCTCCGCCGGGACGGCCTGCGCCTGATCTCCCCGCACGGCGCCGTGACCGTCCCGATCACCGCCGTCGGCGGCCCCGAGGAGCTCGACCTGCGCGACGGCGACGTGCTGGTGCTCGCGGTCAAGACCCAGGACACCGCCGCGATCCTGGCGGCGTGGGCGCCGCGCCCGGTCACGGGCGGCGGCGCCGCGGGCGAGGTGCTGCCGCTGGTCTGCGCCCAGAACGCCGTCGAGAACGAGCGGATGGCGCTGCGGTTGTTCCGTCACGTCTACGGCATGTGCGTCTGGCTGCCGGCCCTGCATCTGGAACCGGGCACGGTCGTCTCCCACGGGGCGCCTCTGTCCGGCATGCTGACCCTCGGCCGCTACCCGGGCGGCACCGACGAGACGGCCGAGCGCATCGCCGCCGGCCTGCGCGACAGCATGTTCGCCGCTCCGGTGGAACCGGACGTGATGCGCTGGAAGTACGCCAAGCTCCTCGGCAACCTCGGCAACGCCCACCAGGCGATCTGCGGCCGGGTCCCCGGCTCGGAGCCGCTCATGGAGCGCCTCCAGGCCGAAGGCAGGGCCGTGCTCGACGCGGCCGGCATCCCCTACACCTCTCCCGAGGAGGAGCGCCGCACCCGCGGCGACCAGGTGGACGAGACGGCGGTCGGCGGCGTGGACCGGCCCGGCGGCTCCTCATGGCAGAGCCTGGCCAAGGGCAGCGGCTCCATCGAGGCCGACTACCTCAACGGCGAGATCGTCCTGCTCGGCCGGCTGCACGGCGTGCCCACCCCGGCGAACGAGACGGTGCGCAGGGTCGCCGCCGAGTTCGCCCGCGAGCACCGGCCGCCCGGCTCCATGAGCATGCCCACCCTGCTCAAGCTCGTCGAAGAGGAGGCCGCCGCCCACCGCTGAGCCGGCCGCCGCCGGGCTCGTTCCGGCCGGGGCGGTCACGTCCACCGATCTTCGCTCGCCTAGGCTGCTGGTATGTATCGGGGAAGGATCGGCGGGCTGTACCGGTGGCCGGTGAAGTCGTTGCGCGGCGAGCGGGTCGCCGCCGCGCTGCTGGACGCGCGCGGGATGGCCGGCGACCGCGCGTACGCGCTCGTCGACGAGCGGCCGGAACGGGCGGGCACGCGGCTGACCGTGCGCCAGATTCCCCGGATGCTCAACTGGGAGGCCGCCTACCCGGCCACCTGTGACGGCTCCCCCGAACCGCCCGGGCCTCCGGTGCTGTACTCGGCGAGCGGGGCGGCCTGGGCGTGGGACGACCCCGACCTGCCCGGCGCGCTGGCGGACGCCTTCGAGATGCCGATGTCGCTGCGCGCGGCCGACGGTCAGCAGGACCGCGGCCCCACGGTGCTGGTGACCTTCGAGGCCTCGCTGCGGGCCCTCGCGCTGGAGATGGGCGCCCCGGTGGAGGTGGAGCGCTTCCGCCCGAACCTGCACCTGGAGCTGGACGCCCCCGCGTTCGCCGAGGAGTCCTTCGGCGGCGAGGTCACGATCGCCGCCGGCGGCGCCGTCCTTGGCACGACGGGCCCGCACACCGGGCCGTGCGTCCGGTGCGCGGTGCCGAGCTGGGATCCGTACGGGCGCGAGCGGTGGCCCGAGCTGCAGAAACACCTGATCACCGGGCACGACAACACCTTCGGGCTGATCATGCGGGTGGTCACCCCCGGCATCGTCCGGGCCGGCGACCCGGTGACCGTGTCGGGCGCTGTGAGCCCCTAGGCCGAGGCGGCGAACGCCGTCTCGCGCGCGCGAGGCGGTCGCGTGGGTTCGTCAGAACACCGGGCGGCGGCCGCCGGCGCCGAAGTGGGTCTCGTGATCCCACAGGTGGGCGCATCCGGGGCACTGCACGTGCAGGACGCTTCCGGTGGTGCTGAGCAGGTACCGCCAGTGGTCGCGGCAGTTGCGGCCGGAGCCGCAGTCCGCGCAGTGCCGGTCGTCCCGGCATCGGGGGCAGGGGATCCAGGCGCGGCGGCCGATGTCGGCGTCGGGGTCAATCGGCAGCACGGCCGGCCTTCCGCCCCGGGAGCACCCCGGCGGCCACGAGCATGTCGTAGGTCTCCCGCTGCGCGGAGTCCAGGCCGGAGTAGAGCAGGTCGTACGCGGCTTCCTCCCCGCGCATGACCTCGATGGGGTCCCAGTCCGCGCCGAGCGCGGCCACCACCTCGGCGCGGCGGCGGGCCTCTTGGTGCGAGAGGTCCATCTCGAAGACGATGTGCGGATGGCCGGTGTCGTGGCTCATGACGCGACTTCCCGTAGGCAACGATGGCTAGACGTGGACTTTTGTCCGTTTACATACCATATGTCGCCTATGTGGATGACGAAACCCCTGCGGCGTTGCCTTGGCGTGACACTCCTCACGACCGTGCGTGACCGGCTCGGCGACGGCGGCACGACCGGCGCCGGCCGGCGGCCGGTCAGTCGGAGTCGAGGAGGCGCTCGGGGCGGGCGCGGCCGTCCGCCGCCGCCCCGGAGTGGTCGATCGTCGTGACGTAGACCGACTTGCCCGGCCCCAGCTCTTCGCCGGCGATGCGTCCCAGCACCCGGTGGGACAGGGAGGTCAGAATGAGCGTCTCTTCGGGGGTGAGCAGGTCGATGAACAGCCGGCGGATGGTGTCGACATAGCCGGGCACCGCGCTCTCGAGCGCGTCGGCCCCCTCCTGGGTGAGCCGGATGATCGTGCCACGGGCGTCGCCGGGACAGTCTTCCCGGACGAGCAGGCCGCGCTTCTCCATGCGCCCGATCTGGTGGGAGAGCCTGCTGCGACCCCAGTCGATCTTCAGACGCAACTCACGGGCACGCAGCCGCCACTCGGGCGCCTCCATCAGCGGGAGGAGCAACTCGAAGTCGGCCGCCGAGAGGTTCACCTCGCCGAGCCGCCGCTCGACGGCGGCGTCGAGCCGATGGCGCATGTCGCCGAAGGCGCGCCACATGAGCTCCTCGTGCTCATCCAGCCACCCCGCTCGCGTCACATCGCCGATCCTACCGATACTCGCCCGATCGGCGTCTTCGGTCGATGAGCGGCCCCTCCCGCGGATGAAGGACGGACGGCGCGCGCGCCCGCCGTGGAAACCGAGCACTCCCGCGCCTTGACATTGTCGGCATGGCCGGTTGCCGACTGGGTAGTAGGACGTCCTACAATTTATTAGGACGTCCTAGTACCTTGCCTGAGGAGCTCCCGGTGCACGTACCTGCCAACCCCGTGCGCGTGGTGACCGCGGCCGCGCTGTTCGACGGGCACGACGCCGCCATCAACATCATGCGCCGCATCCTGCAGTCCCAGGGGGCGGAGGTCGTCCACCTCGGTCACGACCGCTCCGTGGAGGAGATCGTCACCGCGGCGATCCAGGAGGACGCCCAGGGCGTGGCGGTGAGCTCCTACCAGGGCGGGCACGTCGAGTTCTTCACCTACCTGGCGGAACTGCTGCGCGAGCGGGGCGCCGGGCACGTCAAGGTGTACGGGGGCGGCGGCGGGGTGATCGTGCCCGAGGAGATCGCCCTGCTGGAGAGCCGCGGAGTGACCAAGATCTTCTCCCCCGAGGACGGCCAGCGGCTCGGCCTCACCGGCATGATCAACACGCTGATCGAGGCGTGCGACGTCGACCTCACCGCCGGCGCCGAGCCGCCCGCCGTGCTGGGCGGCGACCAGCGGGCCGTGGCGCGCGCGATCACCTACATCGAGGCCGGACGGGCCGGCGAGCCGTACCTCGCGGCGCTGCGCGAGGAGGCCGCCGCGAGCCGCGTGCCGGTGCTGGGCATCACCGGCACCGGCGGCTCGGGCAAGTCCTCGCTCACCGACGAGCTGATCCGCCGGCTGCGCGTCGACTACGAGGACAAGCTGCGCGTCGCGGTCATCGCGGTGGACCCGACCCGGCGCAGGGGCGGCGGCGCCCTGCTCGGCGACCGCATCCGCATGAACAGCCTCGGCGGCGACCGGGTGTTCTTCCGGTCGATGGCCACCCGCGGCGCGCACGAGCTTCCCGCGCACCTGGAGGAGGCGATCACCGTGTGCCGGGCCGCGGGTTTCGACCTGGTGATCGTCGAGACGCCCGGCATCGGGCAGGGGGACGCGGCCATCATCCCGTTCAGCGACGTGTCGCTGTACGTCATGACGCCGGAGTTCGGGGCGAGCTCGCAGCTCGAGAAGATCGACATGCTGGACTTCGCCGACGTGGTGGCGATCAACAAGTTCGACCGGCGCGGCGGGCAGGACGCGCTGCGCGATGTGCGGCGCCAGCTGGTGCGCAACCGCGAGGCGTTCGGCTCCTCGCCCGAGGCCATGCCCGTCTACGGCACCGTCGCGGCGCGCTTCAACGACGACGGCGTCACCGCGCTCTACCACCGGCTGCGCGACCTGCTCGGCGAGCGGGGCCTGCCGGACAGCCCCGGGCTGCTGCCGAAGACCTCGGTCACCACCTCCAGCCTGGCGGCCGCCATCGTGCCCCCGGCGCGCGTCCGCTACCTGGCCGAGATCGCCGAGACCGTGCGCGAGCACCACCGGCGCACCGAGGTGGAGGCGGAGGCCGCGCGCCGCCGCCAGCAGCTCCACCGGGTTCGCGACCTGCTGGCCGCCGAGGGCGGCGACGCGGCGGCCCTGGCCACGCTGGACGCGCTGCGCGAGCGGGCCGAGGCCGAGCTGTCCCCCGGCAGCCGCGCCCTGCTGGACGACTGGCCCGAGACGGTCGCCGCCTACTCCGCCGAGGAGCTGGTGGTCACGGTGCGCGGCAAGGAGCAGCGCACCCCGCTGTGGCGCACCACCCTGTCGGGCAGCCGCGTCCCGCGCGTGGCCCTGCCGCGCCACACCGACCACGGCGAGCTGCTGCGGTTCCTGCGCTCGGAGAACCTGCCGGGGCGTTTCCCGTTCACCGCCGGGGTGTTCCCGTTCAAGCGGGCCGACGAGGACCCGATCCGCATGTTCGCCGGCGAGGGCGACCCCTTCCGCACCAACCGGCGCTTCAAGCTGCTGTCGCAGGGCCAGCCCGCCGTCCGGCTGTCCACGGCGTTCGACTCGGTGACCCTGTACGGCAACGACCCCGCCGAGCGCCCCGACGTGTACGGCAAGGTGGGCACCTCGGGGGTGTCGATCGCGACGCTCGACGACATGAAGGCCCTGTACGACGGGTTCGACCTCACCTCGCCGGCCACCTCGGTGTCGATGACCATCAACGGCCCGGCCCCGACCATCCTGGCGTTCTTCCTGCACACGGCGGTCGAGCAGGCGCTGGACCGCTTCCGCGCCGAGAACGGGCGCGAGCCCGCCGCCGAGGAGGCCGAAAGCGTGCGCGCGGCAGCCCTGTCCACGGTGCGCGGCACCGTGCAGGCCGACATCCTCAAAGAGGACCAGGGGCAGAACACCTGCATCTTCTCCACCGACTTCTCGCTGCGGATGATGGCCGACGTGCAGGAATGGTTCATCGCCAACGACGTGCGCAACTTCTACTCGGTGTCGATCTCCGGCTACCACATCGCCGAGGCCGGGGCCAACCCGATCACGCAGCTGGCCTTCACGCTGGCCAACGGGTTCACCTACGTGGAGGCCTACCTCGCCCGCGGCATGGCGATCGACGACTTCGCGCCCAGCCTGTCGTTCTTCTTCTCCAACGGCATGGACCCCGAGTACAGCGTGCTCGGCCGGGTCGCGCGCCGGGTGTGGGCGGTGGCCATGCGCGACCGCTACGGCGCCGGCGAGCGGGCGCAGAAGCTCAAGTACCACATCCAGACCTCGGGCCGGTCGCTGCACGCGCAGGAGATGAACTTCAACGACATCCGCACCACCCTGCAGGCCCTGATCGCCGTCTACGACAACTGCAACAGCCTGCACACCAACGCCTACGACGAGGCGGTCACCACCCCGAGCGCCGAGTCGGTGCGCCGGGCCATCGCCATCCAGATGATCATCAACCGCGAGTGGGGCCTTGCGGTGAACGAGAACCCGCTCCAGGGCGGATTCATCATCGACGACCTCACCGACCTGGTGGAGGAGGCGGTGCTGGCGGAGTTCGAGCGGCTGTCGGAGCGCGGAGGCGTGCTCGGCGCGATGGAGACCGGCTACCAGCGCGGCCGCATCCAGGACGAGTCGCTGCTGTACGAGACCCGCAAGCACGACGGCTCGCTGCCGATCATCGGCGTGAACACCTTCCGCAACCCCGAGGGCGCTGTCGAGCACGGGTCGCTGGAGCTGGCCCGCGGCACCGAGGAGGAGAAGCGCGGACAGCTTTCCCGGCTGCGCGACTTCCAGGGGCGGCACGCCGCCGAGGCGCCCGAGGCCCTGCGGCGGCTGCGGGAGGCCGCGATGTCCGACGGCAACGCCTTCGCCGCGCTGATGGACGCCGCCCGGGTGTGCTCGCTCGGCCAGATCACCGAGGCGCTGTTCGAGGCCGGCGGCCAGTACCGGCGCAACGTCTGAGCCGCCGTACGGCGCGGCGCCTGCATGACGAACGGACCCGGGCGGCGCGCCCGGGTCCGTCACGTTCTCGCGGGGGGGATGGCCGGCGTCAGGTGCGGCGCCAGCGGGCCTCGCAGAAGCAGTAGGCGGCGAAGACCACCAGGCCCAGGGCGACCACGACCAGCAGCCACGGGCCGAGGGGGGTGTCGGCGAACGCGCGCATCGTGGAGTCGATGCCCTTGGCCTCGTCGGGGTCGTAGGTGATCGCGGCCTGGAGGAAGAAGATGCCGGCCGCCACGGCGATCACGCCGCGCGCGCTGTAGCCGATCATGCCGAGCTTCTCCACGACGCCGTGGACCTTGGGCGACATCCCGGCCGTGTTCAGGTGCTCGAGGAACTTCTTCTTGACGCCCTGGTAGATCCAGTAGCCGCCGAGCGCGACGATGCCGAGGCCGACCGCGCCGATGATCAGCTGGCCGCCGGGCCAGTCCATGACGGTGGCGGTGAGGTCCTTGGACTGCTCGTCGCTCGACCGTCCGGTGGTGCCGCGCAGCAGGAAGCTGATGACGGTGCCGACGACCAGGGCGTAGACCACGGTGCGCGCGGCGGACTCCACGCGGTGCTTGGCGTCCTGGCCGCCCAGTACGGCCTCGGACAGCTGCCACAGGGCGAGGGCGGCGAATCCGACCGCCATGAGCCACAGCAGGACGGTGCCGAAGGGCTGCTGAGCGACGGTGTGAACGGCTCCGGTCTTGTCGGCTTCCTCGCCGCCGCCACCGAAGGCGATCTGCAGTGCCAGGATGCCGACCAGGGCGTACAGCACGCCCCGGCAGGCCATCCCGAACCGGGCCAGACGCTCGAACGTCCGGCTGTTGGTCGCCTGCCGCGCGGCGCCGCGCGCCTGGTGACCGGCTGAGGCCACGGAGTTCATGGGCCGCTCCTTTCGAATCGCCTCCCTTCTACACATTTAGCCGAGAAGTAAACGTGTCATGCCGATCATGGACCTGGACGCTCGCGTGGCGCGATGCCGCGAAGGGGATGAACGCGGCATGAGGGTACTGACGACCACCCGGCGCAGGCTGCGCGGCGCCGGCCGCGGCCCCGTCCACGACGGGCCGTCCGGCGTGCCGCTGGTGCTCGCGGCGCCGGCGGCCGCCGCCCTGCTGCTCTTGGCGCTGCCGGTGGCGGCGCTGGTGGTGCGGGCCCCGTGGGCCAGGCTGGCGGGCCGCCTCGCCGAGCCCGCCATGCTGGAGGCGCTGTGGCTGTCGCTGGTCACCTCGGTGCTGGCGACGCTGGGATGCCTGGTGACCGGGGTCCCGCTGGCGTGGATGCTGGCGCGCGTGGACTTCCGCGGCAGGCGGGCGGCCCGCGCCCTGGTCAGGGTGACGCTGCTGCTGCCGCCGGTGGCCGGGGGCGTCGCCCTGCTGCTTGCGCTGCGGCGCGACGGCCCGGCGGGCGCGTGGCCGTCCGCCCACGGTCCGGCGGACCCCTCCTACGCCGGGGCGGTGGTGTGCGCGCAGGCGTTCGTGGCGATGCCGTTCCTGGTCACCGTGGTCGAAGGCGCCCTGCGGCGGCAGGACGCGCGCGTGGACGAGGCGGCGGCGCTGCTCGGCGGCTCCCCCTGGACGGTGTTCCGCCGGGTCACGCTCCCGCTGCTGGCGCCCGCCATCGCGGTGGGCGCCCTGCTGTGCTGGGCCCGGGCCCTCGGCGAGTTCGGCGCGACGATGGTCTTCACCGGCGGCCTGGCAGGGGCGGGACCGGCGGCGGCGCCGCCGGCCGTCTACCTGGCCTCGCGCGGCGACCCCGAGGCGGCCGTCGTGCTGAGCCTGGCGCTGCTCGCGGTGTCGGCGGCGATCCTGGCGTGCCTGCGCGGACGCTGGGCGGACCCGGCATGATGGACGCCCACCTGGTCGCCGAGCGCCCGCCCTTGCTGCTGGACGTCAGGCTGCGGGTCGCCGACGGGGAGGTCGTCGCGCTCGCCGGGCCGGCCGGCGCCGGCAAGACCACCGCGCTACGGCTGGTGGCCGGGCTCACCACGCCCTCCGGCGGGTACGTCCTGCTCGACGGGGCTCCCCTCCACGCGCGCCCGCCCGGCCGCCGGGGCGTCGGCATGGTGCTGGGCGACCCGCTGCTGTTCCCCCACCTCAGCGTCCTGGACAACGTGGCCTTCGGCGCCCGCTGCCGCGGCGCGGGCAGGAGCGAGGCCCGCCGCGCGGCTGCGGCCTGGCTGGACGACATCGGCCTCGGCGCGGTGCCGAACGCCAGGCCCGGCGAACTGTCCCGCGAGCAGGCGCGGCGGGCGTCGCTGGCCCGGTCCCTGGCCGCGGGTCCCCGGGTGCTGCTCCTGGACGAGCCGCTGGCCGGCGTGGACGGTCACGCCCGCGCGGAGTCGCTGGCCCTGCTCCGCCGCCATCTGTCCCGCTTCGCCGGCGCCTGCGTGCTGGTCACCCACGATCCGCTGGAGGCCGCGGAGCTGGCGGACCGGCTGGTGGTCGTCGAGGACGGATCGGTCGTGCAGGAGGGCACTCCGGAGGAGGTGGCGCGGCACCCCCGCACGCGTTACGCCGCCCGCCTCGCCGTCTCCTAGGGCATCTCCGGAGCCGCGCGATGAGGTCACGTACGCTTATAGGGCCGGAAGTGCTTTGCCACGCCGCTGTGTGGGCAGAGGTAAAGAGCTGGGACGCGGCGGACACCTCCGCGTTCCGCGAGGCCCGCGTTGTGAACGTCGTGGAAGGAGCGGCCGCCGATGCCGAGGCAGATCGTCGCCAACCAGCCCCCCAGCGCCGGCGAACTGGAAGCGCGGGTCCATTCCCTCGAGGTCCAGGTCGCGCATCTGACCGAGGCGGTGCGGTCGCTCACGGCGAAGGCCGCGGAGGCCGCCGCCACGCGCGCCGACTAGCCGCTTCCGGCCCCTCCTCCCCCCGCGCCCCCGTCGCGAACGCCGGCGACAGGTGTGGTCGACTTGTTCGCAAGGGGGCAAGGGGGGGATCAGGGTGAGCGTTCAGCACCGCTGGTCGGTCAAGTGGCGTTTCACCCTGTTCGCCGGTCTCGTCGCCGCCCTGCTGTCCTCGCTGCTGGCCACCGCCATGCTGGTGACCGTCTATCGCTACGCCACCGGCTATCTCACCGACGAGATCGCGGCGGCCGGCCGTCGCGTCGCCTCGGTGTTCGAACGCGACTCCCTGCCCATTCCCGTCCCCTACGAGAAGGTGCGCAACCTGCAGGTGGTCGACGCGCAAGGGCGGGTCGTGGCCTCCACCGACATCCTGCGCGGCAGGCCGCGCATGGCCGCCTTCACGCCGCCCCCGGGTGAGACGCAGACGGTCCGCGTGGTGTGCGACCACTGGTTCCCTCGCGACGAGTGCCAGATCGTGGTGGCCCGGCGGAGCCTCCACGCCGGACGCGAGTGGATCATCTACAGCGCCGCGCCCGTCGTCGAGCCGTGGGTCCACCCGCTGCTGGCCGTCTTCGCGGTCACCTCCGTGCTGTTCGCGACGGCGGTGACCACCTACGGCGGCTACCGGCTGGTGACCGGGTCGCTGTCCCCGGTGGACGCCATCCGCGCCGAGCTCGACGAGATCAACGCCACCAGTCCCGGGCGCCGCGTGCCGGTCCCGCCCTGCAATGACGAGATCCACAGCCTCGCCGAGAGCGTCAACCACACGCTGGACCGCCTGGAGGAGGCGATGGAACTCCAGCGGCGGTTCGCCTCCGACGCCTCGCACGACCTGCGCAGCCCGATCACCGCGATGCGCGCCGAGGTGGAGGGGGCCATGCTCGCCCCCGAGGAGACCGACGTGCACGCGATGAGCCGTTCGCTGCTGCACAGCCTGGACCGGCTGCAGGCCATCGTGTCCGATCTGCTGCTGGTGGCCCGGATGGACGCGGGCACGCCGGGCGCCCGTGAGGCCGTGGACCTGTCGGAGCTGGTCGCGTGCGAGCTGGAGCGCCGCCACAGCCACCTGAAGATCAGCAGCGAGCTGGAGCCCGGCGTGGTGGTGATGGGCGACCGGCTGCGGCTGGCCCGGCTGTTCACCAACCTGATGGACAACGCCGAGCGGCACGCCGTCAAGGCGGCCTCGATCAAGGTGTGCACGCGCATGGGAGACCCGCCCGGGGACCCGCGTTTCACCCACGGCGCGGCCGTCGTCGAGGTGCTCGACGACGGGGCCGGCATCACCCCGGACAAATGGGAGATCATCTTCCAGCGGTTCACCCGGCTGGACGCGGCGCGCAGCAAGGACGCCGGGGGCACGGGGCTCGGCCTGTCGATCGCACGGCAGATCGCCGAGACCACCGGCGGAAGCCTGGCGATCGAGCCGAGCGACCGGGGCGCCCGCTTCGTCGTCCGCCTGCCGCTCGGCCCGCGGCACGTCGAGCAGGTCTGACGCCACCGCGGCCGGCGCACCGGCTCCGGCGCCCCCCGGCACGCCCGCGCGGCACGGTTCAGAAGCGGCCCCGCAGCGCCGAGGCGGGGATGGGGATGGCCGGGAAGGGGTTGTCGGGGAGCAGGATGACCCGGCGCGGCTCGTCGTCCGCCATGGCGGCGTGCAGGTGCAGCAGCGCCGAGCCGATGCCCGCGGCGCCGATCATGTACCCGGTGTCGGCCGTGACCTCCCATGGCCGCAGCCGCCGGTAGGCCTGGTACCAGCGGTGACCGGCGTCGTCGTGCCCCGTGGCGCGGCCGATCAGGTCTTCCGCCAGAGTCTGGGCGAAGCTCAGATGGGAGTGCGCGCCGGTCGCGGCCCAGAGCCCGACGAACAGCTCCACCAGCCCCGCCGCGCCGCAGCACTGGCAGGCCACGTTCCAGAAGCCGGGCGTCCGGCGGCGCGGGACGCCGCTGCAGACGATGCCGGCGGCGAGTCGCTCGACCCAGTCGAGATGGCCCTGGTCGCCCGTCACGCGGTAAAGCTCGTGGAACAGGCGGGTCACCCCGGCCGAGCCCGAGCACAGGCCGAGGTAGTGCAGGGTGCGCCCCTGCGGGACGTGGTGCGGCACGAAGACGTGCTTGTCGGTCACCACGCTCACCGTGCGCACGAAGTCGGCGCCTCTGCGCGCCGCCTGGAGGAACCGGTCGTCCCTTGTCACCCCGTACAGGCGGGCGAGCAGGAAGGCGGTGCCGGCCGTGCCGGACAGGAACCCGGGCGTGACCGCGTCCAGGGGCAGGTCGGCGCAGCCCTCCTCGCCGAACCTGTGCCCGGGGACGACCAGCCCGGCGACGCGGGCGCCCGCCCGCACGGCGATCTCCTCGTACTCGGGGACGCCGAGCATGCCCGCGGCGTGCAGCAGGCCGAGGATGATGCCGCCGTCCCCCCGCTGCGCCGGGTCGCCCGTCCAGCCGATGCCGGAGGGCAGGCTGCGGACGCGGCTCACGACGCGGTCGGCCGCGGCCCTGGCCGCGACCGCGAAGCTCTCGTCGCCGGTGGCCCACCCGGCCTCGGCCAGCGCGAACACCATGCCGGTGAGGCCGTGGTAGAGGGACAGGTCGGTCTCGTCCTGCCAGCTGGCGGCCAGGTAGCGGGCGCCCTGCCTGGCCTCTTCCAGGTAGGCCTCGTGACCGGTCGCCGCCGCGAGTTCCAGGAAGTACAGCACGATGCCGGCGGCGCCCGCGTAGAGCGAGCCTGGCCGGCCCGACCTGGACGAGCGGCGCCCGGGGTCGGGGTTGGCGCGCCAGTGGCGTCCGCGCTCGTCGTCGACGGCGGCCGACCGGATCCAGCGCCCGGTGGAGATCGCCGCGGCGAGAGGGGTCTCGCCTCCTGGCCACGACGGGTGGCGGGGGTCCGGGCTCATGTCGCCTCCTCTGCACGCGATCGCCAGTCTACCTATGTATTTGGTAGGAAAACTAGGCAATCGTCTTGCGACCGCTCACGGCAGGCGGCCGGCCTCATTACCGCCCGCAGCAGAAACAATCTCACAGAGACCGGCCCCGCAGGACCCCCCGGGGGCTCTCCGACGGCACATTTCCCCGCGAACCCTCCCACCGGCCCGGATGAGCGGCCGTCATGGTCCGCCGATCGGGAACTCTGGTCGTCCTCAGATGCCGCTGAGGCGCTCGCCCCCGTTCGCGGACCGGCCGGCGGGCCGGGCGGGCCGCGCCCGGCCGGTTCGCGGGGTGCGAACGCGGCGGACGGCGGGGCAGTCTGGGATCCTGCGATCCTCGACGAAGGGATGGTCACGTGAGCGGCACCGGCAGCACACCGATTCTGGCCGACTCTGTGCGGATGACCCCCGAAGGGGTGGACATCCTCGACCGGAGGGTCTACCCCTTCGAGCGCCGCTGGGTGCACTGCGCCACCGTGGAAGACGTCGCGGTCGCCATCGAGCAGATGGTCACGCAGAGCCACGGCCCGCTGTTCGCGGCCACCGCCGGAATGACGCTGGCCGCCCGCGAGACGCGGCACGCCGGGCCGGGGACCGCCGCCGGGATGCTGCGCGCCGCCGGCCGCCGGCTGATCTCCACCCGGCCGACCAACCACCACATCCGCGACGCCGTCACCGCGATCCTCTCGGCCACCGTCGACGGCCCGCTCGCCCTCGCGTCCGGGCAGGAGCTGGCGGGCGCGGTCGCCGAGGCCGCCCAGGCGTACGACGCGGGCTACCGGGCGGGCGTCGGCGCCCTCGGCCGGCACGCCGCCGGACTGCTGGAGGACGGAGCCCGCGTTCTGACGCACTGCTGGGGCGACGCCTTCCTGGTCGCGGCGATCCAGGCGGCCGAGCGCATGGGCAAGCGGCTGGAGTTCGTCTGCACCGAGACGCGCCCGTACCTGCAGGGGGCGCGGCTGACCGCGGCGACGCTGGTGGAGATGGGCTACCGGCCCACCGTGATCACCGACGGCATGGTCCCCTCGGCGCTGGCCGACGGGCTGGCCGACGTGGCGATGGTCGCCTCCGACCGGGTGACGATGGACGGCCACGTGGTCAACAAGGTCGGCACGCTGGCCGTGGCGCTCGCCGCGCAGGCCTTCGGCGCGCCGATGTACGTGCTGGCCCACGCGCCCGACCCCCTCTCACCGAGCGCCGCCGACGTGGAGATCGAGCACCGTGACGGCGAGGAGGTCCTGCACGTGCTCGGAGCGCGCACCGCGGCCGAGGGCACCAAGGGCTACTATCCCGCCTTCGACACCACGCCGCCCCACCTGGTCACCCGCATCGTGACCGAGCGCGGCGCCTTCGAGCCCGCCCGCGTGTCCGACCACTTCGCCGTCCCGCACGGCGCCCCCGCTGCGGACGCGGCCACCGGCGGCGGGCCGGGGTCCGCGGCCGGCGCCGCGACGGACGCCGCCGCGCGATGAACGCCCGCCGCCGCGTCGTCGTCGACACCGACGCGGGGGTCGACGACGCCTGCGCCCTGCTCTACCTGGCCGGGCGCCCGGACGCGGAGGTCGTCGCGGTGACGTCGGTGGCGGGCAACTGCGCCGAGGACGACGTCGTGCGCAACATCGGATACGTCGCCAGGCTCGCCGGGCTGCCGGCGCCCGTGGCGCGCGGCGCCGGGGAGCCGCTGCCGGGCGCGCCGCGCGTCCCCCGGGGCGCGCACGGCGAGGACGGCCTCGGCGGCCTCGGCCTCGACCGGCCCATGCCCGCCGTGACCGGTGAGAGCGCCGCCGGCCTGCTCGTCCGCCTGGCGCGCGAGAGACCGGGCGAGCTCGACCTGCTGGCGCTCGGCCCGCTGACCAACCTGGCCTTGGCGTTGCGCTCCGATCCCGCGCTCTTTACAAAGTATCGTTCGGTCGTGGTGATGGGAGGCTCCGGCCCCTGGGACATCCCCGCCGAGCGCCTGGCCAGAGACACCAACATCGCCAGGGACCCCTCGGCCGCCCGCGCCGTGCTGTCCGCGCCGCGCCGTTTGATGCTCATGGTGGGAGTGGACGTCACCTCCGCCGCCCTGCTGCCGGAACCGCGCATCGCCGCCCTGTCCGCGGCCGGCGGCCCGGCGGCGCGCTTCGCCGCGCTGATCCTGCGCGCCCACCTCGCCTCCCACCCGGGGCGCGGAGGCGTCCCGCTGCACGATCCGCTCGCGGCGGGCATCCTGCTGGACCCGGGCCTGGCGACCGCCGCGGCGCTCGGGCCGGTCAATGTGGTGAGGGACGGCCCGTTGTGGCGCGGGCGGCTGATGCGCGCCCGCGACGGCCGGCCGCCGCCCTTCCCGTGGGCGCCCGCGCCGGACACCCGGGTGGTCACCGCGGCCGACGCGGCGCGGTTCGTGCGCGGCTTCCTCGCCGCCCTCACCGGCGGCGTTCCTCGCGACGCCGGCGCGCTCCCGCCCGCGGAGAAGTGACGGCAGGCCGAGCCCCGGCCGGACCACTGGCTCGCGACCGCCTGAGCGCGGCGGCGCCGGTCCGCCGCGTGCCGGCGGGCGGGATCGACCGGGCCCGGGCTCCGTCAGCGAGGACCTTCTCGCAGGTCGCCCGCCGTCACGCCGCCCCGGCCGACAGGCGGTTGAACAGCGCGAGCGCGGCCTCGCGCACGTCCGGCGGGGTGACCCCGTAGAGCACGGCGCGGGCCTCGGCGATGTTGCGCGTGGTCGCGCAGGTGATCGCGACCGAGGTCGCGGCGGCGTGGTTCAGCGACCCCGCCGGCTCGCGGTCTGCCATCTCCCTTGCGCTGGTGGCGAGATCAAGGTTATCGGCGGATGCGCTGCTCAATGGGTCCTCCTCGGGTTGCGGATCGAGGTCGTCGCCGGTCAGGCGGGTCTTGTCGGAGACTTGCGGGCGGGCCCGCGCGGCAGGCCGCGTCCCGAGCCGTCACGCAGGCCCGCGGCGCCTGCTATGACGCCCACTGTAGAGCAGCCCACCCCGCAGCCTCCCCGCGGCCACGCGATCCGTCCCTGATCCCCCCGATTCCACCGGCCCCGCCGGCGCCCCGTACCCGCCTTGTCGTTTCTTGTCCCACCGATCGCAGGCGGCATCGGCACTCGCCTGCCTCCACGGCCCGCAGGTGGGAACGAATACAGAGGTCACACGGACGACGACGGGGGCGACGCATGATCACCGCGGAGACGATCGAGCGGATCATCCGGTTCGACGGGGGCGACCTGCCCGTGGTGTCGCTGTACGCGCGCGTGGGACAGGACGGCCAGGCCACCCTGGCCACCCGCCTGAACGGCCTCCTGCACGAGATCCGCCCGCTCGGGCGCGACAGCTCGCTCGGGCGCCAGGCCCGCATGTCCATCCGCGGCGACATCGACCGCATCGAGGGCCTCGCCGGCCTCGGAGGCCTGGAGCGGGCGGGGCCCGGCAGCGTCGCGGTGTTCTCCTGCAGCGAGGCCGACCTGTTCGAGCAGGTCATGCTGCCGAGGACCGTGCGCGACCGGGTCATGGTGGACGCGACCCCATGGGTGCGTCCGATGCTTGCGGTGCTCGACGAGTACCACCGCGCCTGCGTCCTGGTGCTCGACCGGCGCTCGGCCGAGGCGTGGGAGCTGTACCAGGACGAGATGCGCGAGGCAGGCAAGGTGGAGGACCCCGCGCTGCGCAGGCCCATCTACGCCGGCTGGCACGGGCGCGCCGAGCACCGCGTGCGCAACCGCGTCGACGACCTCGCCCGGCGGCACTTCCGCACCACCGCCCGGCTGGTGGACGAGCTGTTCCGCACCGGCCGGTACGAGGTGATCATCCTCGGCGGCCACCCCGGCGAGATGACGGGCTTCGCCGACTTCCTGCCCGCCGACCTGCGCCCCAAGATCGCCGGGACCTTCACGATCGATCCGCGGACCGCCACCCCCGCCGACATCCGGCGCGGCGCCGAGCACGTCCTGCGGCAGTACGAGCGCGCGGAGGAGCGCCGGTGGGTCGCCGAGGTGCTGGACCGGGTGGCGACGCGCCGCCCGGCGGCCCTCGGGCTGGCCGACTGCCTGTGGGCGGGGTCGGTCGCCGCGGTGCGGACCCTGCTGGTGCGGGAGGGGGCGCCCGTGCCGGGCGTGGTGTGCGACGAGTCGGGCTGGCTCGGCTCCGCCGGGGACGCCTGCCCGCTGTGCGGCAAGGCGACCCGCAGCACGGCGGACGTCATCGGTGAGCTGGCCGACGCGGTGATCGAGGAGGGCGGCGCGGTGGAGCACCTCCTCGACGGCGCCGAGCTCGAAGAGCACCTCGTCGCCGCCGCCCTGCGCTTTTCGCCGCCGCCCCCGCCCGAGCCGTCCGCCTGAACGGCCCGGACGGGTGATCAGGCCGAGGGAAGCGGCATCACCAGCAGCGGAGTGCCGGACGGCTGCCTGGACCCTCCTTCCGGCTCCACCGTGACACCGACCGTGGTGGCCTCCCCCGGAGTGCCCAGCACCACCGGGGGCGTCCGGCCCCCGGCGCCGGGCCGGGTCAGCCCGTCGGGGACGGCGCCCGCGGGGCCGATGCGCCACAGCTGGTAGGTGCGCCCTTCGGGCAGGGCGGCCAGCCCGGAGGAGAAGAACACCATGCCCCCCTGGGAGCGCGAGACCACCAGCGTGCCCCGGGCGCCGCCGGCCGTGCGGGTGACGGTGCGGGCGTCCGGCGCGGCGAGCACGGCGGCGATCCGCTCGCCGCCCGCCCGGGCGCGATCGAGCTCGTCGCCGGCGCGGACCGCCACCACGCCGAGGCCCACCGCCACGACCATGAAGGCGGCGGCCAGCCCGGTCGCCGCGCGCGGCCACCAGGCGGACCGGCCCGGCGGACGCCGCCGCCGCGACCGGCCGCCCCCGCGTGCC